>NZ_SPVF01000222.1 GCF_004614185.1 Zemynaea arenosa
ACCAAGCACCAACGCCGAGCACCAGCACACCCGCCGCAGCGGCGCTCATGCCCGCTTTAAGATTGCCCGCCGCGGCGCGCGTGCGGCCCACCGCGTTCGCGACATTTGTGGCGAGGGCACGCGCGAGCGCGCCTGCGCCGCCGCTTATTACATCATCGTTGCCGGCAGCACCAGGACCAGGCGCCGGTGCCAGCGTCGTCGACGCCGTCGGCGCGCCACTGGCGGACGCCAGATCGAGCCCCATCAGCCCCGCAAACTCCGCGATCGACCGGGGCCGGTCGTCCGGTTTGACCGCCAGCCCCTTATCGATCGCCGCCAGGAACGCCTGGCTGAACCCCTCCACCGCGCTCCCCGCCAACGGGACCAGCGGATCCTTCAGCATCCGCCCCACCGCCGCCGCCGGCGCGCTGCCGGTCACCGCAAAATACATCACCGCCGCCAGCGAATAGATGTCCGTCCACGGCCCCTGCGGCATCGCATCGTCATTCGCGTACTGCTCCACCGGCGCATAGCCCGGCTTCAAAATCACGGTCAGCGCCGAGTTCATGCCCGAGACGATCTGGCGCGCCGCCCCAAAGTCCAGCAGCACCGCCGCCCCATTCGGCAGGATCACGATGTTCTCCGGCGAGATGTCGCGATGCAGGATGTTCGACGCATACAAGGCTTCCAGCGCCCCCAGCATGGGCTGCAAGATCGAACGCAGCGCCGCCTCATCGAGCGGCTCTCCAGCCTCACGCGCCTCCAGCACCACACTCTTGAAGGTGCGCCCCTCGTAATAGCGCATCGCCATGTACGCCGTCCCCTGGTCCTCCCAGAAGCGGTACACCTTGACCAGGGCCGGATGATCGAAGCGCGCCAGCAGCCGCGCCTCGTTGATAAAGCTCCGCAGCCCCGCCTTGAACGCATCTTCGTGCCGCTGCGCGCGCACCGCGATGAAGCCGTCCGCGGACCGCGCCGCCAGCGTGGACGGCATGTACTCCTTGAGCGCCACGGTGCGCTGAAGCGAGTGGTCGAACGCCAGATAGACGATGCCGAAGCCACCTTCCCCGATCACCCCCGTGATCTCGAATTCGGCCAGCCGCGTCCCTACCGGCAGGCAGTTCTCCGACCCCGGAGGAATCACGCCGCGATCCATAGCACCTGCCC
Source organism: Zemynaea arenosa (assembly GCF_004614185.1). Lineage (GTDB taxonomy): Bacteria > Pseudomonadota > Gammaproteobacteria > Burkholderiales > Burkholderiaceae_D > Telluria > Telluria arenosa. Next base: position 1,147 of record NZ_SPVF01000222.1, read on the forward strand.
CGTAAAGTTGTCGCGGCCTGCCGCCGCGGTGGAATCGGCGGCCGCGCACAGGGCGGCCAGCCAGTCGTCCGCACTCATGGCGCGCGCCAGGCATGCCTCCATGGTGGCCTCGGTCACGCGTTCCCACAGCCCGTCCGTGCAAACCAGCAGCGCGTCGCCCGGCACCAGGTCGAGCGGCGGCTGGATGCTGGCGGACGGCTGGCCTTCCACGCCGATGGCCGCATACAGCACGCTGCGCTGCGCATGGGTGCGCGGGTCGGTATCCTTGGCCAGCCCCGCGTCAATGAACTGCTGCGCGAGACTGTGGTCGCGCGTCACCTGCCGCACCCGCCCGCCGCGGAACAAATAGACCCGCGTATCGCCCACGTGCGCCCAGCACGCCCGCGCCTTCGCGCTGTCGACCAGCAGTACGGCGAGCGTCGCATGCATGGACGCCAGCGTTGGATCCGCGAGCTTCATGCGCACCACCGCGTCCGAGGCTCCCGCCACGCAGGCATTCAAGGTCTCTACATTCAACGCAGGCTGCTGCGTGAACGCGCCCAGCGCGCTGTCCACCACCGTGCGCGCCGCGACGGCGCCACCTTCGTGCCCGCCCGCGCCATCGGCCATGACGTAGCATCCGATGCCGGCGGCATAGCTCTCGCCAAAGGCGTCCTGGTTGACGTCCCGGTCACCGATGCCGGTGATGCGGGCGCTGGAAATGCTCAGGCGCGTTGGCTGAAAGCGGTCATTCATGGTGCTGCCCATCCCGTGGTTACTGTGCGTCCAGCGCGCGCTCGTAGGCCGCGGTAAAAGCCGCGCCGAGCGCCGTTTCAAAATGCTGCGTCACCTCTGCGCGCGTCTCCGCATGCAGCGCGCAGTAACGCTCCCACAGCGCCGCCTTGCGCCGCGCTGGCACCAGCACATTGAGCAAGCCGCCGCGCGGCGCACTGTCTTCCAGCGGCTCCGGCGCCAGGCGCTCGACGGCCGCCGCCACCGCGCCTTGCATGCCCGCCACCACGCATTGCTGGTGCGTGGCCAGGTCGGCAAAGGCGTCGGCCAGCGCTTCCTCCGGTCCCATAAAGCCCGGCATTTTCTTGCGCAGCATCTGGGTGAGGGCGGTCTGCCCGTCCGGCAGGAACTTAAGCGGGTTGTTATTGCGGACCACGACCATGGTCTTGTCGGCGTTGACGTCGCGCTTCAACTGGGAACGCGCGGCCAGCAGATTGCACGCGCCATCGACCGAGGTCGCCAGCAGGCGGCCCGCCAGTTCCATGAACTCGGGCGTCATCTGCCAGTTGATGGCCACACCCTCCAGCCCCGCGCCGCGCAAGAAGGCCGCCATCAGGTCATCTGGAGTGGCGGACGGGGAAGGCGCGGCGCTGAGTGTTGTCATCTGCATAAACAGGATAACGGTAGGGTTTTTTGGAACCACAGGGTAGCAGTAGAAATTGCCGCACGGCAAGCAAACTCTCGGGTTTTGATGACGCTTTTGCAGCTCAGTGTTCCTTTTGCGCAATTTGTCGCAAAAGTCGCCCGCCGTTCGCCACCGCCGCTTACAGTCGCGGCTCGTTAAAAAGGAGATTCCATGTCCACACGCTTTTGGCTGGCCGGCCTGCTGTTCGGCGCCGCTTGCGCATCCCGCGCGGCCGATGTCAATACGCTACTCGCACAAACCCGCAGCGCCTACGGCCCGAGTGCCAGCTGGGAGCGCGTCCGCTTCCTGCGCGCGGAGGGCGAGCAGTCCGGCGAAGGCCTCACGGGCAAGGTGAGCTGGCTGGTCGACCGCGCGTCCGGCCAGTTCAAGCGCTCGGCGGACGTGGGCGACTACCGCGCCGCCGAAGGCATGGACGCGCAGGGCCGCTGGCGCCAGGATGGTTCCGGCGGCTGGCACCCGCTCGATAGCGACGAAGCGAAAGCCGTCGCCGTCAGCGAAGCCTGGCTGGCCCGCATGGCCTGGCTGGACCGGCAGGACCGCGCGGTATGGAGCGGCGGTGACGAGGTCACGGAGCAGGGCGTGACCCTGGACCGGATCGTGGCTGCTCCGCCGCACGGCCGCGCCGTCACCTTGTACCTGGACCACCGCACCCATCTCGTGCAGCGCGCCGAGATGCCCATCTCCACCAGCACCTGGGTGCAGCGCTACGAGGGCTACCACGCCGTGGGCGGCCTGACCCTCCCGGCCCGCATCTCGACCAATTCGGATGGTGACAACGACGTGCTGCTGACCGTCTCCGCCTGGTCCACACCCGCCAGCGTGGAAGCCAGCGCCTTCGCGCGCCCGGCGTGGAAGGCCAATGCTTCGCCCACCGTGACGGTGCCGATCACCATCGGCAAGCGCCTGCTGATCAACGCGACTATCGATGGCAAGGGGCCGTTCCCGTTCGTGCTCGATACCGGCGGCCAGGCCATCCTGACGAAGAAGGCCGCCGCGGCGCTCGGCCTGACCGGCAAGCAGGCGGGCGAGCTTTCCGGCGTCGGGGGCGCGTCCGTCTCCACCGCCTCCGCCATGGTGCGGGACCTGAACATCGGTGGCGCTGCGCTGCACGATGTGCCTTTCCTGATCTTCCCGATGCCGCCTTCGTTCAGCGCCAATGGCGACGGGCCGGAAGTCGCTGGCGTCCTCGGTCTGGAGGTGTTCGAGCAGTTCGCGGTGCGCTTCGACTTCCCCCGCGGGACGGCGACCCTGACCCCGCTGGCCACCTATCGCGGCGAACTGGATGGCGCGGTCAAGGTCCCACTGCGCTTCACGGAAGATGTGCCGCTGGTCGCAGGCGCCATCAACGGCAGCGCGGGCTGGTTCGCGGTCGACACGGGCAACAACAGCACCTTCACCGTGCAGGGCAAGTTCGCCAGGGCGCATGGACTGGACAAGGCTTTCGAAGGCGGCCGCAAGATCACGGTGAAGTCGGGCGTGGGCAGCCAGGCCACCCACTACGCGGGCCAGCTGGCGCGCGTGGAGCTGGGCAGCATCGCCTTCGAGAACCTGGAGGCGGCGGTGGCCTACGACGAAGCCGGCCCGTTCTCCTCGACCTCCGAGGCGGCCAACCTGGGCCTGCGCCAGCTGAAGGACTATATCGTCACCTTCGACTACCGCAACGGCACCATGTCCCTCGCGCGGCCGCAAAAATAGGGGGCGGTTGCCAGAACAGGCAGCTTTGGGCAGAATGGAAATATCGCAATGCAGCAAATTCCGCCCAAGGACCTCATGTACCGCCCGATCCAGAAATCCAACAAGCTCGCCGACGTCTGCTACGACATCCGTGGCCCGGTGCTCGAGAAAGCCCGCCAGATGGAGGATGAGGGGCACCGCATCATCAAGCTCAATATCGGCAACCTGGCGGTGTTCGGCTTCGACCCGCCGGACGAAATCGTCCATGACATGATCCGCAATCTGCATGGCGCGGCGGGGTACACCGATTCCAAGGGCATGTTCGCACCGCGCAAGGCGGTGATGCACTACACGCAGGAAAAGAAGATCGAGGGCGTGACCATCGAGGACATCTACCTCGGCAACGGCGCCTCGGAACTGATCGTGATGGGCATGAATGCGCTGCTCAACTCCGGCGACGAAGTGCTGGTCCCCGCGCCGGATTACCCGCTGTGGACCGCGGCCGTCACGCTCTCGGGCGGCAATCCGGTGCACTACGTGTGCGACGAGCAGGCCGGCTGGCTGCCCGATATCGAGGACATGCGCCGCAAGATCACGCCGCACACGCGCGCGATCGTGGTGATCAACCCGAACAACCCCACCGGCGCGCTGTACCCGAAAGAGGTCCTGCTGGACATCATCGAACTGGCGCGCCAGCACCAGCTGATCGTCTTCGCCGACGAGATCTATGACAAGACTCTCTACGACGGCGAGACCCACACCTCCATCGCTTCGCTGGCCGACGACGTCCTGTTCATCACGCTGAACGGCCTGTCGAAGAACTACCGCTCCTGCGGCTACCGCGCTGGCTGGATGGTGGTGTCGGGCGAGAAGCGGCATGCCAAGGATTACATCGAAGGCCTCACCATGCTGGCCTCGATGCGTTTGTGCGCGAACGCGCCGGGCCAGTATGCGATCCAGACTGCGCTCGGTGGCTACCAGTCCATCCAAGATTTGGTCGGCCCCGGCGGGCGGCTGCTCAAGCAGCGCGACCTCGCGCATCAATTACTGTCCGAGATCCCGGGTGTCACCTGCGTCAAGCCAAAAGCGGCTCTGTACATGTTCCCGCGACTGGACCCCAAGGTCTACCCGATCGCGGATGACCAGCAGTTCGTGTATGAGCTGCTGGCCGAGGAAAAGGTGCTGATCGTGCAGGGCACGGGTTTCAACTGGATCGCGCCGGATCACTTCCGCGTCGTGTTCCTGCCGAACCAGGACGACCTCACGGATTCGATGCGGCGCATTGCGCGCTTCCTCGAAGGCTACCGCCGCCGCCACGGGACGGACTGACACCAAAAGATTAGGATCGCTTGAGAATGAAACCCATCAGAGTAGGCCTGGTTGGCCTGGGCACGGTCGGTACCGGAACGTTTGAAGTCCTGCGGCGCAACCAGGCGGACATCCGCCGCCGCGCCGGCCGGGGCATCGAGATCACCCTGATCGCGGCCCGCAACGTCGCGCGCGCGCAATCGATTGTGGGCGACGCCATCCCGGTGGTGCCGGACTGGCAGTCGGTCGTGGACAGCCCGGACATCGACATCGTCGTGGAGCTGATCGGTGGCTACGAGACCTCCAAGGAGCTGGTGCTGCGCGCCATCGCCAACGGCAAGCACGTGGTCACCGCGAACAAGGCGCTGCTGGCGCTGCACGGCAACGAGATCTTCCAGGCCGCGCAGGACAAAGGAGTCATGGTGGCTTTCGAGGCCGCGGTGGCCGGCGGCATCCCGATCATCAAGGCGCTGCGCGAAGGCCTGACCGCCAACCGTATCGAAGCCATCGCCGGCATCATCAACGGCACCACCAACTTCATCCTCTCGGAGATGCGCGAGAAGGGACTGGATTTTGCGACCGTGCTGCGCCAGGCGCAGGAACTCGGGTACGCGGAAGCCGATCCCACGTTCGACATCGAAGGCGTCGATGCGGCGCACAAGGCGACCATCATGTCCGCCATCGCGTTCGGCATTCCGGTGCAGTTCGAAAAGGCGTACGTGGAAGGCATCAGCAAGCTGCAGGCCAAGGACATCCGCTACGCCGAGCAGCTGGGCTACCGCATCAAGCTGCTGGGCATCACCAAGCGCGCTGTGGTCAATGGCACCGAGGGCATCGAGCTGCGCGTGCATCCGACGCTCATCCCCTGCAAGCGCCTGATCGCCAATGTGGAAGGAGCGATGAATGCGGTGCTGGTGAATGCCGATGCGGTGGGCGCCTCGATGTACTACGGACGCGGCGCGGGTGGCGAGCCGACGGCATCCGCGGTGATCGCGGACCTGGTGGACATCACCCGCCTGGCCACGGCCGATCCGGAATCGCGCGTGCCCCACCTGGCGTTCCAGCCGAACCAGATGACGGACGTGCAGATCCTGCCGATGTCCGAGATCACCACCAGCTACTACCTGCGCGTGTATGTGAAGGACCAGCCGGGCGTGATGGCGGACCTGACGCGCATCCTGGCCGATGCCACCATCTCCATCGACGCGGTGCTGCAGAAGGAGCCGGGCGAGGGCGAGACCCGCACCGACATCATCATGCTCACGCACCAGACGCAGGAAAAGAACATCGACGCGGCGATTGCCAAGATCGAGCGGCTGCCGACGGTGGTCGGTACCGTCACGCGGATCCGCCTGGAGAACCTGAGCTAAGGTCCGATGCTGCCGCCTGCGCCTGTGCCAATCCTCGGCGCGGGCAGGCGGCTTTCGTAGTCGCGCAATGCGTCCGCCACGGCAGTTCGGCGCGGAGCGGGGTCGGACGTGACCACATGGGCCCAGTGTAATTACAGATTGACGATGAAGTCGCGCGCCGCTGGGTCGCGTGCGTGGATGAACCTGCGTATCGATTCCACGGTCATCGTATCGATCTGGCCGGCCATGCGGCGGCCGAAGGGGTGATCGTCGAAGGCCACGTTGGCCTTGAACATGCGGGCGCCGAGACGGGTGGGCGCATCGATCTGCACCGTCACCGGCGCATAGCCAGCCCATTTCAGCCAGGCCTGGGCCTGGGCGCGGGTGCTGTCCGGCTTGTCCGAGACGGCGGCGGCATAGGTCTCCAGCACCCACTGGTTAGAGTTCTGGTATTGCGTCGCGAAGGCGTAGGCCAGCATGTTGTAGCGCGGCTCGTGCATGTGCAGTCCGCTGCGCGCGGCCAGCATCTGCGCGAGCTTGCGCTGTTCGTCCTTGCCTGGCACGACGACCAGCGCCTCGTAGGCGAACATATCGTCGAGGAAGAAGTTACCGAGGCCTTCGTCGAACAGCGTGGACTGCGCGGTGCCGCACTGGTTCAATTCATGCACCACCAGCCAGCGACCCTTGGGATGATCGCGCCACACGTAGGCCATGTGCGAATAGCGCAGGCCGTACTTGCCGAGGTCCTGCCCCACGCGGGCGATCAGGGCGACTTCGGCATCCGAAGTGTCGAGCGTGTGATAGACCTTGGCCGCGATGTCCATGCCCTGGCGGATCGTGGCCGGGTCCAGCGGCTTGGGTTCGCAGTTGGTGCCTGCATGCGCCGGGGCCTGCTGCGCGTAGGCGAAAGCCGCGGCCAGGGCCACGGTGCGGGCGAGGGCGCGCAGGCGCCCGGTCAGGCGCGGTGTCATGCCTTGGCGGGCGAGTGGTGGAGCAGGGCCTTGCCCAGTTCATTCGGCACAAAGGCCAGCACTTGGCCGGAGGCGACCAGCAGGTAGCCCGTCGACAGCACGCTGACGCTGACCGCCGTGCCGGTGGCGACGGACAGGTTTCGCGCCGCCTTGCCGGTCAGCTTGAGAGAGGCTTCGGCGCCGTCGCTGGCGCCCTTGAGCACCACAGTCGCCACTTCGCCCGACGCCTCGACTCCGGCGACCACGATGTTGGCCGATGCGGCCAGTGCGGACAGGCTGCCCACCGCCACCATCGCACCGCTCTCGGACAGGAACTCGGAGGCCCGCGACATATCGCGGCTCGCGTCTCCCTCGGCATGGGCAGGGCTCACGACGGCCGTCAGTGCGGCGCTGGCCAGGAGCAGGTGGGCGATGAGTTTCATGGTTGCCTCTGGAATGAACAAACGTGCCAGCATCCTGAGGTGCCTCAAAAATAATGGCAATACGCTAAAAACTCGTATCGCTTTTCCGGCTCCGAAGTATTACCATCCGCTACTTGGATAACCGGAGGAAACTTTATGGCCCATGCCATTACACTCGTCGATACCTTGAAGCGGCTGCTCAAGGCGCGTGGCATCAAGTACAGCGACCTCGCCACGCGTATCCAGATGTCGGAGGCCAGCGTGAAGCGCATGTTTTCCCAGAAGAGTTTTACCCTGCAGCGGTTGGACGAAGTGCTGGTCGCCGCCGGGATCTCCTTCGATGAATTGTCGGAGGCCCTGGAAGGCCCATCCCTGATCACCAACCTCACCCTGCAGCAGGAGCGCGAGATCATCAGCGATCCGAAGCTGCTGGTGGTCGCGGTGTCGGCGATGAACGGCTACGGCTTCGAGGCCATCGTCCACGAGTACGCGATGGACGCGGCCGAAGTCACGCGGCATCTGTTGAAGCTGGACCGCATCGGCTTCCTTGAGCTGCTGCCGAACAACCGCGTCAAGCTGCTGATCGCGCGCGACTTCCACTGGCTGGCCGATGGCCCGATCCAGACCTGGTTCCGCAGCGAGGCGGCGGGCGACTTCCTGAATTCCAGCTTTGGCGGTCCGCTGGAATCCATGCAGCTGGTGAACCTGATGCTGACCACCCAGTCGATCAATGCGCTGCGCGAGCGCCTCAAGCAGGTCGCCACCGACTTCGCCCAGCAGCACCAGCATGAATCCCGCTTGCCGATGCACGACAAGCACGCGGTCAGCATGATGGTGGCGGCGCGGCCGTGGATTCCGCAGGCTTTCAAGAAGCTGCGCCGGGCCGGCAACTAACACTTGTGGAGTGACAGATGGCTCAATCCAACCAGTTTTCCCTGCTCGGGCAGCGCCGCTTCGGTCCCTTCTTCTGGACCCAGTTCCTCGGCGCCTTCAACGACAACCTGTTCAAGACTGCGCTGCTGGTGGCTCTCACCTACGACGCGGCCAGCTGGACCGACATGTCGCTGTCCACGCTCACCAACCTGATTCCGGGCCTGTTCATCCTGCCCTACGTGCTGTTCTCGGCCACTGCGGGGCAGATCGCGGAGAAGGTTGAAAAGGCCAAGCTGTCACGCTTCGTCAAGCTGCTGGAGATTGGCATCATGCTGGTGTGCGGGGCAGGCTGGCTCACGCACACCCTCTGGCTGCTGATCGCGGGCGTGGTTGGCATGGGCGTGCACTCCACGCTGTTCGGGCCTGTGAAGTACGCCTACCTGCCGCAGAACCTCAAGCCGGAAGAACTGGTGGGCGGCAATGGCGTGATCGAGATGGGTACCTTCGTCGGCATCCTGCTCGGCCAGGTGCTGGGCGACGTGCTGGTGATGTGGCAGCCGTACGGCATTCAGCTGGTTGCGGGCGGCACGCTGGTGGTGGCGGTCCTCGGGCTGCTGGCCAGTTCGCGCATTCCGTTGTCGCCCGCACCGGCGCCGGAGCTCAAGGTCAACCTTAATTTCCTGACCGAGTCGGTCCGTAATATCGCGTTCTCCAAGCAGAACCGCACCGTGTTCCTGTCCATGCTGGGCAACTCGTGGTTCTGGTTCTACGGCGCCATCGTGCTGGCCCAGTTCCCGGTCTTTGCCAAAGATTACCTCCATGGCGAGCACAGCGTGTTCGTGCTGCTGCTGACGGTCTTCTCGATCGGGATTGGTATCGGCTCGCTGCTGTGCGAGAAGCTGTCCGGTCATAAGGTGGAGATAGGACTGGTCCCATTCGGGTCTATCGGGCTGTCCCTGTTTGGTATTGACCTCTACCTGGCCTGCCAGCACTACACGAATACGGCCACAGTCGATGCGTTCGCGCTGCTGCACCAGCCGGGCGTGCCGCGCATCCTGGCGGACATCGTGCTGCTGGGCGTGTTCGGCGGCTTCTTCATCGTGCCGCTGTTCGCACTGATCCAGACCCGCTGCGACCCCAAGCACATCTCGCGCACCATCGCGGGCATGAACATCCTGAATGCACTGTTCATGGTGGTGGCGGCCGGCGTGGCGGTGGCGCTGCTCAAGGCCGGGCTCACGATCCCCGAGCTGTTCCTGGCCACGGCGGTGATGAATGCGCTGGTGGCGATTTACATCTTCTCGCTGGTGCCGGAATTCCTGATGCGCTTCCTGGCCTGGCTGCTGATTCACACCATTCATCGCGTCAAGACCGTGGACACGCATCTGATCCCGGAGGAGGGCGCAGCGGTCCTGGTCTGCAACCACGTGAGCTATGTCGACGCGATCGTGATCGGCGCCGCCAGCCCGCGGCCAATCCGCTTCGTTATGGATCACAAGATCTTCAAGACGCCGTTCCTCGGCTGGATCTTCCGCACCGCGCGTGCCATTCCGATTGCGCCGGCCAAAGACGATCCGTGGCTGATGGAGAAGGCCTTCGTGGACATCGCCCATGCGCTGCATGACGGAGAGCTGGTCTGCATCTTCCCCGAAGGGCGCCTCACCAGCACCGGCGAGATGAACGAGTTCAAAGGCGGCATCGCCAAGATCGTCGAGCGCAGCAAGGTGGCGGTGATCCCGATGGCGCTGCGTGGCCTGTGGGGCAGCCTGCTTACGCGGGACAAGACCAACGTCTTCGAACGCTCCTTCACGCGCGGGTTCCGCTCGCAGCTGGCGCTGGCGGTTGGCGCGCCGGTGGCACCCGACGAGGCCACGCCCGAGTATTTGCGCGACCGCGTGCTGGCACTGCGCGGCGACTGGAAATAGGGGAGCGCGACAAAACGTGGCAAAACCCTAACTCGACCTGCTATAATGCGGCCTCTTTGTCGGGGCGTAGCGCAGCCTGGTAGCGTACCTGCATGGGGTGCAGGGGGTCGGAGGTTCGAATCCTCTCGCCCCGACCAAAGACTGACAAATGGGCCAGCTCACGCTGGCCTTTTGTTTTTTTGCTGCCGTAGGCAGTCAGATGATACGCATGGGCCAGCACACGCTGGCCTTTTTGGTTTCCAGGTTGCGGGCGGGATTGGACGATTCGGCCTGCGCCGAACCATCGCGTCGACGAATGGCGCTACCTTGTGCTTTTCGCACAAATCTCGCTGCCATGAACCTGACTTTGAGCGCCATGCTGATTCCTCTCTACGCCGCCGCATCTATCGCCGCCGCCGCACCTGTACCCAATCCGGAGGTGTTGTCGACCTCTAGCCATCGCCCCGGCCTGGCCCTGCGCGTCCTGCACCAGCCGCCGGCGCAAGCAAGCACCCACCCGCCGGTCCTCTTCATCCATGGTTCCTCGTTCCCTTCCGAGCTGGCCTTTGCCTTCCCGATGGATGGCGAATCCTGGACCACCGTGATGGCCCGCGCCGGCTACGACACCTGGGCCCTCGACTTTCTCGGCTACGGCCACTCCGACCGCTACCCCGAGATGCAGTCCACGGCACCAGCCGATCCACCCGGCCGCGCGCGCAACGTGCAGGCCGACATCGACCATGCCGTGGACCTGATCCGCGCCCGCACCGGCCAGCCCAAGGTCACGCTGATCGCCCACTCCTGGGGCGGTTCCGTCGCCGCTCTCTACACCCAGAACCACGTTGAAAAGGTGGCTGCGCTGGTGCTCTTCGCCGCCGTCACGCCGCGCTTTCCGGCGCAAGCGGCGCAGTCCAATGCCGCCGTTTCGACGCCGGCCGCGGAACCCGAGCGCATCACGCATGCCGCCAACGACATGACGCCCGCGGAGCGCATCCGCCTGATGGACAGCCTGCGCCCGGCGGGCCAGCCGCACGCTTTGGCGCCGGACGTTTTCACCACCTGGGGCCCGCGCTGGCTCGCCTCCGACCCGCTGGCCACCGCCAGCCACGCGCCCACCGTCCGCTTCCCGGCAGGCCCGGACCAGGACATCGCCGACCTGCAGTCCGGCCGCTCCTATTACGACCCCGCGCGCATCACGGTGCCCACGCTGCTGGTCCGCGGCGCGTGGGATAGCTGGCCGTCCGCCGCTGACTACACCTGGCTGCAGGACCACCTCACGTCCGCCCCGTCCCGGAAAATGGTCGTCATCCCCCAAGGCACCCACGTCCTGCACCTCGAACGCAATCGCCACCAACTCTACGAGGCCGTGCTGGACTTCCTGTCATCGCTTCCACGCTGAGGTCGCGCCATGCTACATTGGCGCCCCTTTCATATCCGAAGTCGCCCATCATGCGTGGTTTGCTGGTCCTGCTGTTTCTCCTTTCGATCTCCCATGTCCACGCCGAAGAAGGATTCGCGCACCTGCAATCGGGACCGCTGCCGGTAGGCTGGAAGGTCGTCCAGCAGTACGACACCACCCGCGCATACCGCGGCCAGTTCGATGCGGTCACCGGCCAGCCGGTCAAGGGCGAACGCGCGCGGCCCATGCAGATGCTCGTCTGGTACCCGGCGCAGAAGTCGGCCAACCGTAGCACCTACGCTGACTATGTGCGCACGCAGGCAACGGACGAGGACTTCAGCGTCACCGGCAAGGCGGCGAACGGCTTCGTGGACACGCAATTGAAAGCCGCCAGCGCCACCATTGGCGCGAACGCGGCCCACGCAGCCTTCGGCCAGCGCATGTGGGCGGAGCGCGATGCGGCACCACGTTCGGGCAAGTATCCAGTGGTGCTGTACGCGGCCGGCGTCGGCGGCGTCGCGCACGAAGCCGCGGACATCGCGGAATACCTGGCCAGCCGCGGCTACGTCGTCATCGCCAGCCGCAGCCTGGGGACGCGTGCGGCACTGATGAACGCCGATGCGGAAGGCTTGGAGTCCCAGGCCGGGGACATCGAATACCTGCTGTCGTACGCCACCACGCTCCCGCAAGCGGACATGGCCCATGTGGCGGCGATAGGCTGGAGTTGGGGCGGCCTGGCGAACGTCTTCGCGGCCGTGCGCGACAACCGCATTGGAGCGCTGGTCAGCTTCGATGGCACGCGTGAGCCGGAGCACACGCGGCGTATCCCGCCGGAGCAGCTGACCGTTCCGTGGCTCTACGTCCAGCGTCACCCGCAGACCGTGTCGCAGCTGAGCCGCGCCGGTATCGAGACTTCCTTCAGCCTACTGAACGAGGCGCGCTACGCAGACGTCTATCAACTCACCATGTACCCCATGCAGCACGTCGATTTCTCGTCTGCGCTCCTGCGCTTCCAGCGTCCAGCCGCGTTCACCGAGTACGCGCGGAGCGAGGTCGTGGAGGCCTACGGCTGGACAGTGCGCTACGTGCTGGCGTTCCTCGATGCGCACATGAAGAACGACGCGCAGGCGGTGGCCTTCCTTGGCCAGGCTCCGGTGCGCAACGGTGTGCCGGCCCACATGGCGCGGATCGAGCGTACGCCTGCCGAGAAGGGACCGGTGCCCAGCCGCGAAGGCTTGGCCGCAGCACTGAACCAGCAAGGTTTTGCGCACGCCGAAGAGATCTATGGCGCTATGCACAAGGCGCGTCCCACCTTCAGCTTGTCCGAGCGCGACATCAATAGCTGGGGCTACGACTTGCTGGCCGCGGACGCCGATCGTTCGAAAGCCCTCGCCATCTTCAAGCTCGGAATCTCGCTCTATCCCGAGAGCGCCAACTTGCACGACAGCCTCGGTGAAGCCTTCGAAGTGGCCCGCGACGTGCCCCAAGCCCTGGCCAGCTACCGCCGCTCACTGTCCCTCAACCCGGCCAACACCCACGCCTCCACCCGCATCACAGCCTTGACCGCATCCACCTCCGCCACGCACTGAGTTCTTTTACTTCGATGTGGCGGTATCGATGACCGCGGCGTCCCTGGGCGCGGGAAGGGCGCCGCGCGCTGCGCGGGACTTGAGGGAGATGAAGGGCTTTTCGACCAGGTGCCAGCTGAGGAAGCCGAGGACCAGCGAACCCGCCAGTGAGGCGGCGATCAGCACACCGGGCGTGATCCCGGCGAACCACAGGATGAGAAGCTTCTGCACCGGCCAGCCGTAAAGGTAGACGCCGTACGAGATGTCCGGCCAGCCGCGCGCCGCGGCGGCACCAGCACGCGCGGGCGCCCGCATGAACGCGACGAAGAACAGCAGATAGCCTCCGCACAGCGCCACCGCCAGCTCCACGCCGGGAGCCCAGGTCAACCCGGCCAGCAACCCGGCCAGCGCGCCGAGGGCGAGCCGGCGTTCGTAGGGCAGGGCGGCGCGATAGGTGTAGAACAGCGCCCCCACCGCAAAGCAGAACCCGACCCGGATGGCCCCCTGGACTTTCCAGTACCCCGGTACATCCACATGCACACACCGCTGCAGCACGTACAACGCAAACAGCGCGAGCGCGAGCCCCACCAGTACCCGCCGCCGCTGCAGCAGCCCGCTGAGCCCCAGCCCGAGCACCCCCATGTAGCATCCAAATTCCAGCGCAATCGTCCAGAGCGACCCATTGACGACCGGGTAGGGCGTGCCCGCGAACGCGCCCGGTGCCACCGGTGGCCGCAGCACGAGCAGGTCGCGCAGCACGGCCCACCACGACATGTCCACCGCACGCGCGGACGAACCAGTTGCCAGCGGTCCCACCACGAAAATGCACAGCAGCGACGCCACCACGAAGCCCGGATAAATGCGCAGCACCCGATTGCGCAGATACGCCAGCGCCGACGGGCAGGCGTACCAGCTCTGGGTGATAAGATAGCCGCTCACGAGGAAGAAGCCATCTACGGCCAGCTCCCCGCAACTGAGCGTGCCGAAGATCTGAGTCAGCACTTCGCGCGAGCGGTCCCCATCGATCAGCTCCGGCGAATGCGCCACGATCACGAGGCTCGCCAGCACCAGCCGGATGAGGTGAAAGTGATTGTTGCGGCCCGCCCGGACGGCCCGCCGGCCCAGTGTTTCGACAGTCATACAGCACCCCGGCATGCGAAAGCGACGAGTGACAGTAAGCCGCCGCGCCGCGCCCGGACTTGTGGCGCCTCAAACCCATCCAGCGGAGAACAACCATGAACACACACCGCATCGCCGTCATCCCCGGCGACGGCATCGGCAAGGAAGTCATGCCCGAAGGCCTGCGCGTGCTGGAAGCGGCCGCGCGCCGCTTCGGCATCGGCCTCGAATTCACCCACATCGACTGGGCCAGCTGCGACTACTACCAGCAGCACGGACGCATGATGCCGGACGACTGGCGCGCCCAAGTTGAAGACTGCGAGGCGATCTACTTCGGCGCCGTCGGCTGGCCCGCGACGGTGCCGGACCACATCTCGCTGTGGGGGTCCCTGCTCAAGTTCCGCCGCGACTTCGACCAGTACGTGAACCTGCGCCCCGTGCGCCTGATGCCGGGTGTGCCTTGCCCGCTCGCGAACAAGCAAGCCGGCGACATCGACTTCTACGTGGTGCGCGAGAACACCGAGGGCGAATACTCCTCCGTCGGCGGCAAGATGTTCGAGGGGACCGAACGCGAATTCGTGCTGCAGGAGTCCATCTTCACGCGCCAGGGCGTGGACCGCATCCTCAAATATGCCTTCGAACTGGCCGCCACGCGAGCGCGCCGCCACCTCACCGCCGCCACCAAGTCGAATGGCATCGCCATCTCCATGCCCTACTGGGACGAGCGCGTGGCTGCCATCGCCGAGACCTACCCGAATGTCACCTGGGACAAGCAGCACATCGACATCCTGTGCGCCCGCTTTGTGCTGCAGCCGGAGCGCTTCGACGTGGTGGTCGCCTCCAACCTGTTCGGCGACATCTTGTCCGACCTCGGCCCCGCGTGCACCGGCACCATCGGGATCGCGCCCTCGGCGAATCTCGACCCGGAGCGCCGCTTCCCCTCGCTGTTCGAGCCCGTGCACGGCTCCGCGCCAGACATCTACGGCCGCAACATCGCCAACCCGATCGCGATGATCTGGTCCGGCGCGATGATGCTGGACTTCCTCGGTCAGGGCCAGGACCACTACCGCGCCGCGCACGATGCCATCCTCGCCGCCATCGAGCACACGTTGAAGGCTGGTCCCCGCACGCCGGACCTGGGCGGCAGCGCGTCGACCAAGGAGGTGGGTGAAGCCATCGCTGCGCATCTGGAGGCCGCCGCGCGCGCAAACTGAGTGCCGGTTGGTGGTGCACTGCTACAATCCGTCACTCATCCAGTGAGGCCTTCATGCACGACTCGCCGTACATCCTCCGCCAGGTCCCGCAGCGCCAGGACGATGCCAAACCCTTCGTCCATCCGCTGAACCCGGACGCGACGCGCGCCGGCCTGTCCCTGGGCGACGCGACCGGCCTCACGCAGCTGGGCGTGCACCTGACCGTGCTGCGCCCGGGAGAACTGAGCACCGAGCCGCACAGCCACGAATTCGTGGACGAATTCCTGTTCATCCTGTCCGGCCACGGCCAGCTGACGCTCGGCACCGAACTGCACCCGGTACGGGCCGGAGACTTCATCGGCTGCCCCGCCCATGGCCCGGCGCATGCATTGCGCAATGACGGGACCGAGAACCTGGTGTACCTGGTTGGCGGCGGCCGCCCGCCGTTCGACGTCGTCAACTATCCGCGCCTGGAAAAGCGCCTGTACGTCGTCCAGCGGCCCGATGGCCGCCACGGCGACTTCGTGGATCTGAAAGATCTGGACCCCCGCTGACCACCCGCGCGCCGCCTTGCCCCACGGTCGGGTAAGGTAGGGTGAGCACCAGCGAAATCCGCCCCGCACACAAGACGACCGTTAATGACTCAAGACCACCAGGTTGGCCTCGACAACTGCGCCAACGAACCGATCCACATTCCCGGGCTGATCCAGCCGCATGGCGCCCTGCTGGTGTTCGACCAGGGGCTGACGCTGGCCGGGTGGAGTGACAACGCCGCCGCGCTGCTTGGCGTGCCAGTACGCGATGGTTTGCCGCTGGCCGAGGCCATCCCCAGTGCCGAGGCCCGGGCCCTGGTCGAAGCCTGCCGCGCTGGCGCCGAAGACTGCCTGCCGACCATGGTGGAGGTGCTGGCGCAGGGGCGCGCGGTCGACTGCGTGGTGCACGGCGCGGGCGGGCTGGTGGTGGCCGAGTTCGAGCTGCGCCACCAGAGTGCGGAAGAAGTGTCGGCCTACGCGCTCAAGGCCCATGCAGCCATCGAACGCGTCAAGCGCCACCGCACGGTCGACGCG
Organism: Zemynaea arenosa; assembly: GCF_004614185.1. Lineage (GTDB taxonomy): Bacteria > Pseudomonadota > Gammaproteobacteria > Burkholderiales > Burkholderiaceae_D > Telluria > Telluria arenosa. The sequence goes on from NZ_SPVF01000222.1 coordinate 17,390, forward strand.
ATGCTGCAGTTCGCGGCCGACCAGGTACGCGCGCTCACCGGCTTCGACCGGGTGATGGCGTACCGTTTCCGCCACGACGACAGCGGCGACGTGGTGGCCGAGTCGGTGGTCCCAGCGCTCAAGCCCTTCCTCGGCCAGCGCTATCCGGCCAGCGACATCCCGGCCCAGGCGCGCCGCCTGTACACGATCAACACCCTGCGGCTGATCGCGGACACGCACTATGCCCCGGTCGGCGTGCAGATGCGCGCGGGCCTCGGACCGCTGGACATGAGCCATTCGATCCTGCGCAGCGTCTCGCCGATCCACATCGAATACCTGCACAACATGGGCGTCGGCGCGTCGATGAGCATTTCGCTGGTGGTCAACGGTCGCCTGTGGGGCCTGATCGCCTGCCACCACACCGGCGCGCGCCAGCCCGCGTATTCGATCCGCCTGGCTTGCGACATCCTCGGCCAGGTGCTGGCGGCGAACGTGCAGGGCACCCTGACACGCGAGGCGGCCGAACACACGGCCCAAGTGGCGGACCTGCGGGCGCGCCTGGTCGAGACCCTGCACGTGGAGGACGATCTGCTGTACGCGTTGTGCCGCCACGTGCGTGAGCTGGCCGCGGTGCTGGACGGCCCGGCGCTGCTGCTGTCCCTGAACGGCAAGCTGCAGGTGCATGGCGAGGTGCCCGAGGAGCTGGCGCGCGCGGTTCTCGCCTCGCTGCCGCCGGGCGGGGATGCCGTGATCCAGCGCCACCACCGCGATGAATGGCCGGAGGATGTGCGCACCAGAATCGGCCCGTGGGTCGGCCTGCTGGCCCTGAACTACGACCCCTCTCAGCTCGGCTGGATCGTCGCGCTGCGCCCGGAGCAGGTGGAAACCGTGCGCTGGGGCGGACGCCCGGAAAAGCAGCTCGCGCACGGCCCGCTCGGCCCGCGCCTCACGCCGCGCGGCTCGTTCGACGAATGGGTGGAGACGGTGCGCGACAGCGCCGAGCCATGGCGCGCGGAGCAGGTGCTGGCCGCCGAACAGCTGCTGGGCGAAGTGCGGCGCGCCGTGATGAGCCGCCACGCCGAGACCGAGCGCGCGCGCATGCAGCTGCTGGCGATGCTGGGCCACGATTTGCGCGATCCGCTGCAGACCATCAGCATGGCCGCGAGCGTGCTGCAGCAGGGCGCGGGCGGGGAGGCACTGGGCCAGCGCATCGAACGTTCGAGCGGCCGCATGCAGCGTCTCATCAGCCAGGTGATGGACATGAGCCGGCTGGAAGGCGGGGCGGGGCTGCAGGTGCACTTGCGCGCCGTGCCGCTCAAGCGCCTGCTGGAAGACCTGCTGGATGAAGCGCGCGTGGCCCATCCCGGCACCAGTTATGTGCTCGATGCGCCTGGCGAGATCGACATCCAGGCCGACCCGGACCGCATCGCCCAGGTGTGCAGCAACCTGCTGTCCAACGCACGCCACTACGGCACGCCGGGCCAACCGGTGCGGGTACAGCTGCGCCGCGCCAACGGTTACGCCGAACTGGCCGTGGCCAACTTCAGTGACCCGATCCCCGCCGCCTCGGAACGCCAGCTGTTCGCGCCCTTCAAGCGCATTGGCGAAACCCACACGCGCAACCGCCTGGGCCTCGGCATCGGCCTGTACATCAGCTCAGAGATCGCCCGCGCGCACGGGGGACGCATCGGCTATCACTATGCGGACGGGCAGGTTGTGTTTACGGTGACCCTGCCCGTCACCCCGGGCGCGCCGTGAATAAGAACAAGGCGGCACTTCCTTTGCCGCTATAATCCCCGGACCGCGGGCGTTGGCCTGCGAATCGCAAGTCCATGACCTTTATTCCGAGTGCATGATTAAACACGACGACAGGCGCCTGCAGCTGATTCGCGCCGCACTGGCCGCCGGCCAGGCGGAGGCGCAAGCCGACGTCCGCCATCTGCTGCCGTGGCAGCGGTTGACCATCCATCTGAGTCCCTTGATCGGCGAGACCGGGTTCTCGGCCCTGTATGGCCGCGCCGCGCGATTGCAGTCTGCGCGCCACGCATGGCTGACGGCCCCTCAGGCCTCGCAGTCCGCCGAGGCCCTCCTTGCGACGCTGCAAGGTGACTTGATGATGGCACCCCACGGAACCGCAGCCGAGGCCAATGCCGCCCTGCTGGACACATTCACACAGCTGTTGGCAGGCCTCATCGGAGAGGCGCTGACGATACGGCTTTTGGTTGCCGCTTGGGGCCAAGGGCGCGATGGCGCAGAGGAGCAGAAGTAAATGACAGACAAAGTTAGCTTGGGACTGCTGGCCACCGGAGTCCCCGGTCTCGATGAGCTGCTGGGCGGGGGGCTCAGCGAATTCGCCTTCACCCTGATCGCCGGCGCACCGGGATCGGGCAAGACCACGCTCGCGCACCAGATCATGTTCGCGCTGGCCACCGAGCAGCGCAAGGCGCTGTTCTTCACTGTCCTGGGCGAGCCGCCGCTCAAGATGCTGCGCTACCAGCAGCAGTATTCCTTCTTCGACCTGGACAAAGTGGGCACGTGTGTCCGTTACGTCAATCTGGCCGAGGACCTGCGCAGCGGCGACTTCTCGGGCGTCCTCGAACGCATCATGCGCGAGGTCGAGGATTTTTCTCCCAGCCTGGTATTCGTCGATTCGTTCCGCTCCGTGGTGCAGACCGCGCGCACCGGCAACGAGGGCGCGGCCGACCTGCAGCAGTTCGTGCAGGAGCTGGGCACGCGCATGACCAGCTGGCAGGCGACCACCTTCCTGATCGGCGAGTACGTCGAGAACGACCCGGTGCCCAATCCGATCATGACGGTCGCCGATGGCATGCTGCTGCTGTCGCACGCGCAGGAAGAGAATTCGGTCATCCGCAAGATCCGCGTCTTCAAAATGCGAGGGCAGGCCCACATCACGGGTGCGCACGTATTCCGCATCAGCGGCGATGGCCTGCATGTGTTTCCGCGCGTGCTCCCGCCAGTGGCGACAGACCACGTCTACCCCGGCCAAGACACGGACACCAATCCGCGCCGCATTCCGTCCGGCACACCGGGCCTCGACGATCTACTGCATGGCGGCATACCGCAGGGTCATTCGCTTCTGATCAGCGGCCCAACTGGCTGCGGCAAGACCATCTTCGGCACCCGTTTTCTGTATGAGGGCGCGCAGCGCGGCGAAAAGGGGGTGCTGGTCTCCTTCGAAAAAGGCGCGGCGCGCCTGCGCAACGCACAATTGGCCGCGATGGTCCGCCAGGGCGACGTGGCGGTGGTGGAGAGCCGCTCGCTCGACCTCACCGTCGAAGAACTGTTGGACGACCTGCTGCGCACCATCGAGCGCACCGGCGCCACCCGCATCGTCATCGACGCGATCTCGGAACTGGGGCTCTACCTCGCACCGGAGGCCCGGCGCGATATCCGCGGTGCCATGTTCCGGGTGCTGTCGTCGCTGGCCAAGCTGGGGGTCACGGTGGTGGTTACGCTGGGGATGGAAGACCGCTTCACCGACCTGCGCTTCAGCCACAGCGACATCGCCTACCTGACCGACGTGGTGCTGGCGATGCGCTACGTCGAGAAGGACGGTGCGCTGCACCGCGTGATCTCGGTGATCAAGGTGCGCGGCAGTGACCACAGCCACGATCTGCGCGAGTTCCGCATCACCGATGCGGGCATCGAGGTGTCCGCCACGCCGCTCGCGGCACAGGGTGTGCTGGTCGGACAGCCCGGTCCTAACGGCCAGCAGGACTAACGCGATGAACGACGCCAGCGCACCACAGGACGCGGGCGTCGCCGACCTGGCGCGCGAGGTCGAGGACCTGCGCGCCCAGCTGCAGACCTGCCATGAGCAGCTGCGCCGCATGGACGAACTGCGCGAGGCCAACGAGCACCTGGTGCTGGCCACCATGACCGCGCAGGATCTGCGGGAAGAGGCCGAGGCCACCAACCGCCGCCAGAACGAATTCCTGGCGATGCTGGCGCACGAGCTGCGCAATCCGCTGGCGCCGATCAGCATGGCCACCGCCCTGATGGAGCAGATGCCCGGCGCCACGCCGCAGCTGCGCCACCTGCAGGCGGTGATCGGCCGCCAGGTGGACCAGATGGCGCGCCTGCTGGACGACCTGCTCGACGCCGCCCGCATCAGCAGCGGCAAGATCAATCTCTCCATCGAACCGCTGCTGCTGGCGGACGTCGTCGAAAGCGCGGTCGAAATCGTGCAGCCGCGCATCGACGAACGCAGCCAGCAGCTGGAAGTGCGCATTCCGGAAGCGCCGCTGCTGTTCGACGGCGACCCCGTGCGCCTGGCGCAGGTGTTCTCCAACCTGATCGGCAACGCTTCCAAGTACTCGCATGACGGCGCCCACATCGTGATCGCGGCGCAGGCCGAAGACGAGCGCCTGGTGGTGACGGTGGAGGACGACGGAAGCGGCATCGCGCCGGAAGTCATCGGCCATATCTTCGACCTCTTCACACAGGGCCCGCGCTCGCTGGCGCGCTCCGAGGGCGGCCTGGGCGTGGGCCTGAATGTGGTGCGCAACCTGGTGCAGATGCATGGCGGGACGGTGGATGCGGCCAGCGCCGGACCGGGGCAGGGCAGCCGTTTCACGGTGGAGCTGCCGATCCGCCGCAACGCCAAGCCGGTGGGCCCGCAGCACGACCCCACCGGCGCGTCCGGGGGCCGCCACCGCGTGCTGCTGGTCGAGGACAACCTCGATGCCTGCGCCACGCTGCGCGACCTGCTCGGCTTCCAGGGGCATCAGGTGAGCACCGCGCACGACGGCGTGGCCGGGCTGGCGCAGGCGCTGGCCTCGATGCCGGACGTGATCGTGTGCGACATTGGCCTGCCGGGCATGGATGGCTATGCGCTGATGCGCGAACTGCGCTCCACACTCGGCGCCCGCGCGCCCTTGGGCGTGGCCCTGTCGGGCTATGGCCAGCCGGAGGATCGCGCCCGGGCCATGGCCGCGGGCTTCGACCACTTCTTCGTCAAGCCGGTGCCGCCCGGGACTCTGATGGCCCTGCTGTCCAGCTACCGTCGCGGCGACCCCGGCGCGCCCTGACGGGCGCCCATCTGCCCCGGCAGCAGCGTGCGGCAATGGCGCGCAAACCAGCCGCAGGCCAGTGAGGCCACCTGCTCCAGCGTCCCCGGTTCCTCGAACAGATGGGTCGCGCCCGGGACTTCCACCAGATCGCATTCGCCGTGCATTGCGGCCAGCGCCTCGCGGTTCAGGCTCAGGACCATCTGGTCCCGGCTGCCCACGATCAGCAGCGTCGGTGCGGTGACTGCGCCGAGGGCGCGAGCGCCGGCCAGGTCCGGCCGTCCGCCGCGCGACACCACGGCCGAGATGTCGCTGCCGCGCATGGCCGCCACCTGCAGCGCAGCCGCGGCGCCGGTGCTGGCGCCAAACAGGCCGAGATGCTGGGATGCGGTGTCCGGCCGTGCATGCAGCCAGTCGCAGGCGGCGTCAAGCCGGGTGGCCAGCAGGGCGATGTCGAAACGGTTCTCCTGGATCCGTTCCTCTTCCCTGGTGAGCAGGTCCAGCAGCAGCGTGCCGAGCGCGTGGCGCCGCAGCTCGCCCGCGACGTAGTTGTTGCGTGGGCTGTTGCGCCCGCTGCCGCTGCCATGGCTGAACACCACCACGCCGTTGCAGGCGGACGGCAGCTCCAATACCCCTTCCAGCGCCACCGGGCCGGCCCAGATGCGCACCTCTTCGCGGATCGCTGTGTCCATGTGACCTCCCACTCATTCGCGTTCCCTCCAATGATGGTGGCACTGGCGCGCGGCGGTCCGCGCACGGTTGCCCGGCCGCCTGATTGCGGCGCAGGGCCGCGCTATGCCGTCAGGGTGGCGCGGTATTGGGCCGGACTCATACCGGTCTGCGCCTTGAACTGGCGCGAGAACGCGCTGTGGTCCGTATAGCCGCACTCGTAGGCGATGGCGGCAATGCTGTCGGTGGGCCGGGCGCCCAGCCGTTCGATCGCGGCGTTGAGGCGTGCCTGCACCAGCATCTGGCGCGGTGAGTGGTGGAAGACGCGGCGGAACACGCGTTCCATACGCGAGATCGAAAGACCGGCGGCATCGGCCAGGCCCTGCAGGCTGATGTCCTCGTGGTAGCGTTCGCGGATGTGCGTCGCGATGTCGGCAATCTGTCGGTATTCCGGGTGGATCTCATCCGGTGCGCCCAGGTCCTGCGAGGTGCCGACCAGGCCGATGATGGCGCCGTGGGCGTCGCGCAGGGGCGTCTTGCTGGTCAGGCACCAGCCGCGGCTGCGGCCGGGGTACATGTGCAGCTCCAGATGACGCTGGAGCGGGATGCCGGTGTCGATCACCTGGCGGTCCTGGGCCATGTAGGCCTGGGCCAGCGGGCGCGGGAACAGGTCGAGCGCGTTCTTGCCGAGCAGTTCATGCTTGCTGCGGCGTCCGCAGCGGCGCACCATGGTGTCGTTGATGCCGAGGTAGCGGCCCTCGCGGTCCTTGACGAAGAAGGCGACGTCGGTGAGCGCATCGAACAGCGCTTCCATGCTGGGGATGTCGAGACTGGGCAGATGGGCGGGCAAGGACATGGCGGTTTCTCCTCGCGGGGAGCATAGCGCCATTGTGCCGATTTCGGCAAGGCTGCGGGCGCGGTGCGGCAAGACCCGGCGGTCCTTGCGGCGTAATCTGTGCGCATCCCGTCAGCAACCGGCCATGCCGGAGAAAGGTGCAGGTATCAAGATGTGGCAAGGTGTCTTCCCCGCAGTCTCCACCAAGTTCAAGTCCGACGATTCGCTCGATTTCGGCGAGATGGCGCGCTGTTACCGGCTCCAGATGGAGGCCGGGGTCGATGGCCTGATCGCCTGCGGCTCGCTGGGCGAAGGGCCGATGCTGTCGCACGATGAGCGGCTGGACGTGCTGCGCACCTGCCAGGAGGCGGCGGCCGGCAAGCCGGCGCTGCTCACGGTGGCGGAGGCGTCGACCCGGCAGGCCTGTCTGCTGGCCGAGCGCGCGGCGCGCGCGGGGGCGGACGGCATCATGGTGGTGCCCAGCACGATCTATCACTCCAATCCCAAGGAGACGGTGGCCACGCTGCGCGCCATCGCGGCAGCGGCCGACCTGCCGGTGATGATCTATTCGAATCGCGTCGCGTACCGCGTGGATGTCACGGTGGAGATGCTGGAGGAGCTGGCGGACGATGCGCGCTTCGTCGCGGTCAAGGAGTCGTCGGACGATATTCGCCGCAGCACGGACATCATCAACCGGCTCGGCACGCGCTATGACCTGTTCACCGGCGTCGACAACCTGGCCTTCGAGGCGCTGGCGGTAGGCGCGGTGGGCTGGGTGGCGGGGCTGGTGCTGGCCTTCCCCAAGGAGACCGTCGCCATCTATCAGCTGATGCGCGCGGGGCGGAATGCGGAGGCGCTGGCAATCTATCGCTGGTTCCGGCCGTTGCTGGATCTGGATGTGTCGACCTACCTGGTGCAGAACATCAAATTGGCCGAGGCCCTGGCCGTCGGCTCGAATGAGCGCGTGCGTGCGCCGCGCATGCCGCTGGAAGGCGCGGTGCGCGAGCGGGCGGAACGTGTGATCCGTGCGGCCATCGAGACGCGTCCTGTGCTGCCGGATCTGCAGTGATCCAGTCCTCCTCCTCCGTGCCTGATGTCCTCGTGATCGGCGCCGGCATCGTCGGTGCCGCGTGCGCGCGGGCGTGCGTGGAGGAGGGGATGTCGGTCGCGATCGTGGACGCTGCCGCGCCGGGTGGCGGCGTCACCGCGGCGGGGATGGGGCATCTCGTGGCGCTGGACGAGTCGGCGGCCGAGCTGGATCTGTGCCTGCTCTCGCTGCGCTTGTGGGATGCTTTTTTGGATGAGCACCCGGCTGTGGGAGAGCCGCACCGGTGCGGGACTTTGTGGGTCGCCGAGGACGAGCATCAACTGGAGGGGGCGGAAGCCCGCGCGCGCAGGTTGAATGGGCGCGGCTGGCGTGCGGACCTGGTCAGCGGCGACGCGCTGCCCGGCGTTGAGCCCGCGCTGCGGCGTGGTTTGGCGGGAGCGGTGCGGGTGGCGGGTGATTCGGTGGTGTATCCCCCTGCGGTCGCGGCGGCGCTGGTGAAGCAGGCGTGTGCGCGTGGGGCGGTGGCGCGATTCGGGCAGCGGGTGGTGGCGCTGGGGGCGGACCATGTGGTGCTGGCGGATGGCACGTGCGTGTCCGCAGGGCGGATCGTGGTGGCGGCGGGCGTGCAGGTGGCGCAGCTGCTGCCGGAGGTGCCGGTATTTGCGCGCAAGGGACATCTGGCAATCACGGACCGGTATCCCGGGACCTTGCGGCATCAGGTGGTGAGCATGGGGTACGGGCAGCCGGAAGGCGGAGCGGGTGCGCTCGCCGTGGCGGCCAATGTGCAGCCGCGCGCGACGGGGCAGTGGCTGGTCGGGTCGTGCAGGCAGGACGGGCAGGTGTCGACCGAGCCCGATCCGGCGGTGACCGCCGCCGTGCTGCGGTCCGCGATGGCGCTGCTGCCGCCGCTGGCGACCATGCGGATCATTCGCACCTGGGCCGGGATGCGGCCTGCGTCGCCGGATGGGCTGCCGATCATCGGGCGGCATCCTACGCGCGGCCAGGTGTGGCTGGCGGCCGGGCACGAGGGCCTGGGCGTGACGACGGCGTTCGGCACCGCGCACCTGCTGGCCGACCTGATGCTCGGCCGGCCCGCGGCCATCGACCCGGGCCCGTATCTCCCCGGCCGCCTGCTGCCCACTGGCGCGCCCGCTGCCGGTGGCCACACGAGGGGGATCGCGTGAACTGTACTTTGCTGATTGATGGCCGTAGCGTCGAGGTTCCTGCAGGGGTGACGGTGGCGGCGGCGCTGGCAATCGCGGGGCGGCTGCACACGCGGACCTCCGTAAGCGGGATGCCGCGCTTCGCCGTTTGCGGCATGGGCGTGTGCCAGGAGTGCCATGTCACCATCGACGGCGTGCCGCACCGGCTGGCCTGCCAGGTGCGCTGCACCGACGGCATGAGCGTGCGCACCGGCGCGGCACCGCAAGAGGATTTTGCATGACGATTGTGATCATCGGCGCCGGACCCGCCGGCCTCGCCGCAGCCGAAGCCGCGAGCGCCCACGGCGCGCCGGTCCTCGTCATCGACGACAACCCCGCCCCCGGCGGCCAAATCTGGCGCGCGGCCCTCGGCGCCCCCACCCCGGCGCGTGCGCCGGACGCCACTCGCGCACCGCAGCGCTTGCGATCCGTAAGGGTGGACCAGCGCGGCCATGCACTGCTGGCCGCCCTCCGCGACCGCCATCACGTGAGCTTCCTGTTTGAAGCGCGCAGCGTCGCCGTGCTGGCCGGGCAGGTGCTCCTGGTGGACACGCCGAACGGCCCGCAGCACATAACATGGTCGCAGCTGATCCTCTGCACCGGCGCCCGCGAACTTCTGATCCCGTTCCCCGGCTGGACGCTCCCCGGCGTCACCGGTGCCGGCGGCCTGCAAGCCCTCGTCAAAGGCGGCCTGCCGCTGACCAACCAGCGCGTCGTCTTCGCCGGCACCGGCCCGCTGCTACTGGCCAGCGCCGCCACCGCCCATGCCGCCGGCGCCCAGGTGATCCACATCGCCGAACACGCATCGCGCAGACAGCTGGCCAGCTTCGCCGCTGGCCTCCTGCGCCATCCTGCGAAACTCCGCCAGGCCGCCCACCTCCTGCACACCCTGCGCGGCACACGACACACCGCCGCCACGCGCATCGTGGAAGCCCGCGGCGATTCCCGCCTGCGCAGCGTGACGCTGCAGCGCGGCGGCACTACCTGGGACATCGAGTGCGACTACCTCGCCGCGGGCTTCGGCCTCGTCCCCGAGACCACGCTCGCCCGCCTGCTCGGCTGCCAAACCAAAGACGGCGCCATCGCCGTCGACCACCACCAGTGCACCACGCAGGCGAACATATTCGCCGCCGGTGAATGCACAGGCATCGGTGGCGTCGACAAATCCCTGGCCGAAGGCCGCATCGCAGGCTTGCAAGCCGCCGGCCGCAAAATCACCCCAGCCGACCAGCAAGCCCGAACCCACGCTTGCTCTTTTGGTAAACTGCTGAGCCGCAGCTTTGCCCCTTCCGCCGCGTTGCAGTCCATGTGCCGCCCCGACACCCTCGTGTGCCGCTGCGAAGACGTGACCCGCGCGCAGATCGAAGGCCACGCCACCTGGCGCGACGCCAAGCTGCAGATGCGCCTCGGCATGGGTCCGTGCCAGGGCCGTGTATGCGCAAGCGCCTGTGAATTCCTGTTCGGCTGGGACGCGCCCGACGCGCGCCAGCCGGTATTCCCAACCACCGCCGCGACGCTGGCCAGCGTCCCCGCGGGACCCGGAGGAGACTCATGAAAAAACTGTATATCAACGGCGAATGGTGCGAAGGCACCGCCGTCACCACCACGCGCAGCCCGTCCGATCTCTCCGACACCGTCGACGAATATGCGAGCGCCGGCAAGGACGAAGCCGAGCGCGCGATCGCCGCCGCCCATGCGGCCGCACCGGCATGGGGCCTGGCCGGCGTGCAGCAGCGCGCCGATGCACTGGACGCCATCGGCACCGAAATTCTCGCGCGCAAGACCGAGCTGGGTGCGCTGCTGGCACGGGAAGAGGGCAAGACCTTGCCCGAAGCGATCGGCGAAGCCGCCCGCGCAGGCGCCATCTTCAAGTTCTTTGCGCAGGAAGCGCTGCGCGTACGCGGCGACAAGCTGGCCTCCGTGCGCCCCAACCTGGACGTCGACATCACGCGCGAACCGGTCGGCGTGGTGGGCATCATCGCACCGTGGAACTTCCCGATCGCGATCCCCGCGTGGAAGATCGCTCCGGCGCTCGCGTACGGGAACACGGTCGTCTTCAAGCCTGCCGACCTGGTGCCGGGCTGCGGCTGGGCGCTGGCGGACATCATCAGCCGTTCCGGCCTGCCCGCCGGTGTATTCAACCTCGCGATGGGCCCGGGCCGGATCGTCGGCGAGGCGCTGACCACCGATACGCGCGTGAACGCCGTGAGCTTCACCGGTTCCACCGCGACCGGCGAGCGGGTGCTGATGGCCTGCGCCAAGCGCCGCGCCAAGGTGCAGCTGGAGATGGGCGGGAAGAATCCGCTGGTGGTGCTAGCGGATGCGGACCTCGATGTCGCGGTGAACGCCGCCATCCAGGGCGCGTTCTATTCCACCGGCCAGCGCTGCACCGCGTCCTCGCGCTTGATCGTGGACGAATCCATCTACTCCCGCTTCATCGACGCAATGACGGCCAAGCTGGCGACGCTGAAGGTCGGCCACGCGCTGGAGCAGGGCATCGACATTGGCCCGGTGGTGGACAGCTCGCAGCTGGAACAGGACCTCAGCTACATCGAAATCGCGAAGGCAGAGGGCGCGCGGCTCGCATTTGGCGGCGAGCGCCTAAAGCGCGCGACCGAGGGCTACTTCCTCAATCCGGCACTGTTCGTGGACTGCGAGCCGGGCATGCGCCATGTGCGCGAGGAGATCTTCGGGCCGGTGGCATCCGTGCTGCCCGCGCGCGGCTACGAGCATGCGCTGGCACTGGCCAACGATACCGAGTACGGGCTCACGGCGGGCATCTGCACCACGTCGCTCAAGCACGCGACGCACTTCAAGCGCAATGCCAGGGCCGGGATGGTGATGGTGAACGTGCCGACGGCGGGCGTGGACTATCACGTGCCGTTTGGCGGGACCAAAGGCTCCAGCTACGGCTCGCGCGAGCAGGGGAGTGCGGCGGTGGAGTTCTTCACGACGATGAAGACGGCGTACACCTTGGCCTGATCGCCGGTCTGCCGGCGCCGCTGCAACGGGCGAAAAAAACCGCCGCGCGCCCTCGGGCTGCGCGGCGGTTTCGCTTCGGGTGACGCACCTCGCGGGCGGTGCTGCAGTGTCGGCCCGCTCGCCCCGTCGTTGGGGGCGCATTGGCCGCGGACTTTACTCGGTGCGGTCGTCCTTGCGGCCGCGATTGTCCGCACGTTCCGACTGCTCGGTGCCCTGAGCTGTGAGGCCCACGTTCACGTCCGTGCGCTGCATGTTGGCGCTGTTGGACATGCCGGTCGTATCGTCGCGGTCCATTGACTGGCGGGCTTTGTTGCCGCTCTGGGAGCCCGGCACGCCGGCGTCGTTCTTGAAGTGCTGGGTGCCGACGTCGTCGTACTGCTGATTCATGGTCTGCGAGCCAGTGCGGCCGGTGCTGTCCTGCTGCGAGCCGCCGCCGCTCATTTGGCTGGTGCGGTTATCGACGCTGCTGCCGCCGAAGTCGGACGAGCCTTCACCGCTCATGCCGCCGCTGACCGAGCCGGCGCCCGAGCCACGTTCGCCGCCCCGCTGCTGGCTGAGGTGCGCCTCGTTCGGTCCCGAGCCGCGTTCGACGCCGCTGCCGCCGAAGTCGGACGAGCCTTCGCCGCCCATCCCGCCGCTGACCGAGCCGGTGCCCGAGCCGCGCTCGTGCGAATCGCTGAAGACCGAGTTCGAGTCACCCAGTCCGCCGCCCATGCCTCCGCCCTGCGAGCCGATGCCCGAGCCCCTGGCATTGCTGCCCGACCCCGCGCCCGCGCTCATCTGG
>NZ_SPVF01000038.1 GCF_004614185.1 Zemynaea arenosa
CGCCGGAGCAGCGGGAGCGCCGGCCGGTACCAGCGCCGCTGGCGCAGCGGTCCGCGCCGTCTCCGCCGCCGCGCCCTGGTGGGCTGCGCCGTCCGCACCAGCAGGTGCGAGTTGTGCGATCGAGGCGTCCAGAGCTTGCGATACAGCGGCGTCCGCATCGGCCACCGAAGCATCCGCCGCAACGACGCCTTCCGCAGACAGCGGGGTGGCGGCGGGCAGGCCCGCATCCATAGCGCCACCGGCCTGCAGCTGCTCGAACATCAGCATCGCCTGGTCATAGTTGGCCAGCAGCTCATCGAAGGCCGCAGGCGAGGTGGTCCCCGCATGCAGCATGTTCTCGACCTGGGTTTCGATGTCGTGCGTGTGCTGGCCCAGGCGCATCGCCCCGGCCATGCGCGCGCTGCCCTTCACCGTGTGCAGCATGCGCTGCAGGGCGTGGGCGGGAGACGCATCGGCAGGGTTTTGCTGCCAGGTGCGCAGCGCGTTGCCGATCTGCGGCAGCAGGTCGGTGCCCTCTTCCAGGAACACCGGCAGCAGGTCCGCATCCAGTTCATCGGTCAGGCCAGCGGCCACCGGGACAGCGTCACCGGCTTCCGCCACGATGGGCAGGGCCGCGAGCTCAGGTTCGAGAGCAGCTTCCAGTTCATCGCCAGCGGGCAGCGGCGCCAGTTCGAAGCCATCCGGCTCGCCCGCCAACGGCTCGGCGTTGGCCTCCGCCACCGGCGCGGCCACCAGCTCGTCCTCGATCAGCTCTTCGGCATCAGAGGCCGGTGATGCGCTCAGTGCGAAACTCTCGACGTGCTCCGCATCATTCTCGGCTGCTGCAGGCTGCACCAGTTCCGCGTCCTCCAGCACCGGCGCATGCAGCGCGTCGATGGCCACGATGTCGGGCAGGTCGGCCGCCGTGATCTCGGGCGCGGGCGACTCGGGATCGTCCAGCACCAGCTCCTCGGCATCGACCGCGGGCGAAGCGCTCAGCGCAAAGTCCTCGGCATGCTGCTCGTCCTGCGGCGCGGGTACCGCGCCGTCGGTGAAGGCTTCCACATCGTCATGCTCGACGGGAGCATCGGTGAGCATGGCCTCGGGCACGGGCAGCACGGTTTCGGCTTCGGCGGCTTCGGCGGCTTCGACGCCGGCCTCCGGCGCCGGCGGCGCAAAGTCTTCCGGCGGTGCCACCTGCGTCAGCACCGGCGCATCGAACGGGTCGTCGAAGGCCGTATCGAACAGCTGGTCCACCTCCTCCACCACATGCTCCGGCACTTTGGGCAGTTCGCCCAGGGGCGTCATCGGCTCCAGCGGCGGTGGCGATTCGATCAGGCGCGCATAGGTCTCGTTGAACAGCGTATCCAGCTGCTCGGCCAGCGCCGGATCGGCAGATACCGAAGGCGCCTCCGCCGGCAGCTGCACCGCGAGCTGCGTGCGCATCTGGTCCAGCTGCTCCACGATCTCCGGCTGCGCGGGCGCCAGGTCGCCGGCGGCAAAGCGCTGCAGCATGTCCCGCACCACGGCCAGCGTGGTGTCGAACAGGTCGCGCTGCGTGTCCTTCAGCTGCGGCGCGGGTGGCGCCAGCGCCTGCAGCGCCAGTTCCAGCGCATACGCCACTTCGCGCAGCGCCGTGAAGCCCACCGTGGCCGAGGTGCCGGTCAGCGTGTGCACGGCTTTCAGCGCATCCGGCGACACCGCACGCTGCGGCTCATGGCGCCATTCCGAAAAATCGCGCTCCAGGGTGCGCAGCAGTTCGTCGGTTTCGGCCAGGTAGATGTTATAGAGCGGAAGCGGGATCTCGATGTCGCCCACGCGGCGCTTGTCGTCGTCCACCGGCAGCGGCGTGGGCTGGCTGATGGTCGGGAACTCGATGATGTCCGCGGATACCGCCAGCGCTTCCACTTCTTCACTCGGCGCGGGCAGCGGCATCTCGATGACTTCCGCGCTCGGCTGCGCCGGCTCGTCCATCACGAACGCTTCGCCGTCCTGCACGCGCGCGGCGGCGGCCACCACTGCATCGCTGTTACGGGCGGACTTGCCGGTGGCGGCCAGCTCCAGCACCCATTCGGTCATGTCGTGCGCGGCGCGGTCCAGCAATGCCAGCAGGTCCGGCGTGGCGGCACGCGCCTCGGACAGCCACAGGTTCATCACCTTTTCGATGGCGTGCGCGCCCTCGGCAAACTGGTTCAGGCCGACCATGCGGCCGGAACCCTTGAGCGTGTGGAAGGAGCGGCGCAGGCGCGTCAGCGTCTCCTGGTTGCCCGGCTCGGCGTGCGCGGCGGGCAGGGTTTCGCCGACCAGCGCCAGCACTTCCTGCGCCTCGCCAATGAAGATCTCCAGCAGCTCGGCCTCAATGGCTTCGTCGGCCGCTTCCACGGATTCCGGCGGCGCGGGCGGCGGTGGCGGAGGTGGCGGTGCTGCATCGGTCGGCGCCGCGAAGGCAGTTGCCGATGCGCCCGGCGCTGCGTCCTGTGCCTCCATCGGCGGCGCCGCTTGCGGTGCCTCCTGCGGCGCGGCGCCCTGCTGCTTCACGCGGCCGAACGGGACGGAACGGAACAGCTGCAGGCTCTCGTCGAACTCAAAGCGCTCGCGCGCCGATTCGTGGCTGTGCGCCAGCGTATCGATGAAGAAGCCCAGCGCGCCCACGTTCTGCGCGATGTTCTCCAGCGTCTTCTTCTCGGCGTCCGCATCGCGTCCGCCTCCGGCCAGCGCGCGCACCGCATCCTTCACGTGCTGCGCGGCGCGCATCGCATCGTCTTGGTCCAGGATCGCGAGGGCGCCCTGCAGCTGGTGCAGCACCGGGTCGATCTCGGCCAGCCCCGCGCGGCGCGAGGCATCGGCATAGTAATCGTCCAGGACCTTCTCGACCTGGCGCAAGCCGGTCTTCATTTCGTCGGCCAGCACCTGCACGGTCTGGCCCTGCTGGATCTGGCGCGACAGGTCGCCCTGCCACTCCGGCGCATCCGGCGGCGTTTCGCCGGCGGCCAGCGCCAGCAGGCGCGCGCCCACGGCTTCTGCCTGGTTCTCGAATTCCTGCGGCAGTTGCCGGATCTGGTCCAGCGAGTGCTCGATGAACAGCATCGCGGCCGCCATCTCAAGGCTGAACTGCTCGCTGCGGCCGGACTTGATCGAGTCCTTGGCCACGCGGATCAGCTCCGCCAGTAGCTGCTTGAGGCCCGGTGCGCCCAGGCGCTCGCTCGCATCCTCGAAGGCTTCCAGCGAAGCCTCGAAGCGCTGCTCCAGCGAACCGTCGATCTCGGAGGCCAGCCGGCCCCACGCGTTTTTGGCCTCGGCCAGCGCGTCCTTCGCGGTTCTCAGCGCGTCCTGGTCGATGCGGCCATAGCGCCTGGTGTGATAGTCATGCGGGACCACGCCGTCAAGCCGGTAGGCACGGCGCAGCGCCAGCGCGCCAGCGGACGGATTTTCGGCCGCCGCGATGAAGAACAGCGCATCGCGCAGCATGGTCTCGGGCAGCTCGGCCTGGCCTTGCGACAGGCGGCGGATCTGCAGGTTGATCTGGCCGAACAGCTGCTTCACGTGCACGTCCGACGCGACCTGGCCACCGGCCACCAGCTCCGCAAAGGTCTGCATCGCAAACCAGAAATGGCGCGCGCGCGGCTCGGACTGCGCGTCGGCCACCAGTTGCAGGGCTTCGCACAGGCCCTTGGCCGCCGCGGCGTCGCCGCTCTTCAGGAACGGCAGCAGCGACCTTTCAAAGCGCACGCGGTAGGCCGCGTAATCGGGATTCGGCGTCGCCTCGTGCCGCGGAAGCTCGACCGCGCCGGACAGGTCGGCCAGCAGCAGGTCAGCCGGATGCACGCGCTCCGCGCCCAGCATCTCCTGCAGCGCGCGGTAGTACGGGAACAGGCGCGCCGGCTGCTGCGGCGCCCCGGCCAGCAGCTCTTCCAGGTACTCGGCCACCGCCTGGTAGCCCTCGCCCACCACCTCGACCCGTTCCGGCGTCACCTCCAGGCCACCGGACTTGAAGCGCTCAAGCGCATCCTCGGCCGCCTGGGTCATCAGGCCCACGCCCTCCACGTCGACCATCTGCAGCGCGCCGTGCGCCTGGTGCAAATGGGTCTTGGCATGCTGGAGCGAAGTCGCCTGTGCATCGGCGCCCTGCCGTGCCGCTTCCTCCAGCGAAGCGCGCGAACGGCTCAACGCGTCGCGGATCTCGGCCATCACCCAGGAGAGGGGTCCGGTGTCGAACGGCGTCGCGTACGAGGAATCAGTCATCGAGATGGCTTTCTGGTGTTACCCGTTTCAATGGCGATATTCTAATTGTTAAAGGCGCCCGCTTACGCCACGCGGAACCGGGACACGGAGTTCTTGAGCTCCTGCGCCAGCGCGGACAGCTGGCGGATCGACTGGGCCGTCTGCTGCGTACCGCCCTGCGCCTGCTGGGTCACCTGCAGGATGTGCTGGATGTTGTTGGCCACCCCGTTCGCGGAGGACGCCTGCAGCTCGGTCGCCAGCGCGATGCCCTCGATCAGTTCCGCCAGCTGGTGCGACACGCGCGAGATGTCGGACAGTGCGGCGCCGGCGGCGTCGGACAGCTTGGCCCCTTCCACCACGCCCTGGGTCGATTTCTCCATTGCGGCCACCGCGTCGTGCGTGTCGGTCTGGATGGTGCGCACCAGCGCGCCAATCTGCTTGGCCGCGTCGGCGGAGCGTTCCGCCAGCCGCTGCACCTCTTCCGCCACCACCGAGAAGCCGCGGCCCGCTTCGCCGGCCGATGCGGCCTGGATGGCCGCGTTCAGTGCCAGCACGTTGGTCTGCTCGGTAATGTCCGAAATCAGCTCCGTGATCTCCCCGATCTCCTGCGACGATTCGCCCAGCCGCTTGATGCGCTTGGAGGTTTCCTGGATCTGGTCGCGGATCTCGTGCATGCCCTTGATCGCGTTCTCCACCGCGTTGGCGCCCTGGGACGCCGCCGCCACCGACTGGCGCGCCACGTCGGCGGAGTCGGATGCGGACTGCGACACGTCGTTCATCTCGCTCGCCATCTTCAAAATGGTGGCCGAGGCGTCCTCGATCTCGCGCGACTGCTGCTGGGCTGCGGTCAGCAGCTCGGTCGAAATCTCCTGCGCGTAGGTGGAGGCGGACGTCACTTCCTCGGCGGTCTTGGTCACGCGGCCCACCAGGCCGCGCAGCTCTTCCACCGTGTAGTTCACGGAGTCGGCGATCGCACCGGTGATGTCCTCGGACACCGTCGCGTGCACGGTCAAGTCACCGTCCGCCACTTCCTGCAGTTCGTTCATCAGGCGCAGAATCGCGGCCTGGTTCTGGTCATTGGTGGCCTTGGCTTCTTCTTCCTTGGCCTGCGCCTGCAGGCGCATCGCCTCCGCTTCCTGGCGGCGCAGTTCCGCGCCACGGGTACGGTTACGCGAGTCCTGCAGCAGCACCCGGCTCACCGAGCCGGCGGTGACCAGCGTGAAGATCGCCGCGACGACCATGACCCAGAACCAGATGTCGGCCCCCCCCTGGCTGGCGCGATAGTCGACCTGGATGCGGGTGAGCAGCTTGCGCAGCTCTTCGTTCTCGAAGAAGATCGACTGCTCGGCCGCCTTGGCGGTCGTGAACTTCTGCAGATTGTCGAGGATCGAGGTCACCGCTTCCTGGTAGGTGCCGAACTTGGAGCGCAGCTGCTCGACCTTGACCGACAGATCCTTGTCGGTGATCGCACCAATGCCCAGCTCCGCACTGCCCTTGGCGAACGCGTCGACCGTGTTGCGGAAGGTGGTGGCGTCCCGGCCCAGCTGGAACGCGGTCTCGGAACGGATGCCGCCCGCGGTGCGGAACTCGCTGGCGCTGCGCGACATGCGCTGGCTGAGCATCATCAGGCGGCCCAGCGCCGCCAGTTCCTTGGCCGAACCACCGCGCTTGACGCGCTCATTGAGCAGGTCTTCGGTGAGCGTCAGCAGCTCCGGCGACAGCACGTCCAGCTTCTTGATGGTCTTGTCGAACGAGAGCAGCTCGGGCTTCATCTTCAGGATGTTGCCGGCCGAGTTGTCGGAGCCCGTCCACTTCTTGCGCGCTTCCGCGATCATCATGGTCTGGCGCACGCCGCTCGGCGCGGGCAAGGCACGGCCGTTGTAATCCCCGCCCTTGGCCATCACGTTCAGGTCCGCGGTCAGCGCGGCGCGCGATTCTTCGAGCTGGGTGAACGCTTCCGGGTAGCCCTGCAGCGCGTTTGGCGCCGCCTTACCGATACGCTGCGAGTGCATCAGCGCCTCCGACGCCACCTGGACCTGCGCCGCGCTGGTCGCGCTGTTGGCCGCGCTGCGCCAGATCGCGAGCACGGTGAGCAGGATGCCGGCGGTGAGCACCATCAGCAGGATGCGCAGCTGGCGTGGCAGCGACAGGTGGCCGATGAAAGGCAGCGGGGTATCGGTTTCGCCGTCGTCCGAGGTGGCCGCCCGGCGGCGGCGCATCAGGCGCAGGGGCGCGTTCGGATCTTCCTGCGCGGCCGCTTCCTCGACCGGGGCCGCCACGGGCGGCTCCAGCAGGGCCGCGTCCTCCGGCGCCTTGACCGGCATATTGGGCATGCCGAACTCGCTGTCCGACGGAGGCACGACCTCGACCGGTTCGCGTTTCGATTTCGGGAACAAACCCGTGGTGAATTTATCGGCGAATCCCATTCCAGCTCCCTTTTCTTATTTCAGCTTGTTCTTGCGGTCCGCCTGCCCCGCCCTCGGGGTCCGGCAACCGGGCTTTGTTTAAAAACCGACGTGCAGAAAACGCGTCTCGCGCACCAGCGCAGCCAGGTCGAACGGGGTCCAGAGTTGCCCGTCGGCGTCGGCCAGCTGGCTGCCTTCGGCCTGCATGCCGGCTGCGTGGCGCAGGCCATACACGCGCGACACCAGCAGCGCACAATTGAAACCAAGGCCCGGGGCAAAGGTGACGATACGGGCGTCCGGGCCGGCGACCGTATCCGTGAAATCATTGGGCTGCGCGGCATCGTCCGCGGCCAGGTAGCGGGCCAGGTCGATGATGCCCACCAGGTTGCCGCGGATATTCGCCAGCCCGAGGTACCAGGGCTGCGTCAGCGGCACCGGCGTGATGGCCGGGACGGTGACGATCTCGCCGGCCTGGGTCAGGTCCAGCAGCAAACGGTCCGGCCCCACCTGCACACCGAGCTGGTTGACGCGCGCGCCGCCCGCGGTGCGGGCCGACTGCATGCGCTCCAGGAGCTGCGCCTGGTATTCGCGCAGGCGGGTGCGGCGGCCGGCGAGGTCTGTCCTGGTGGAGGGCTGGCTCATGGCTTAACCGAGGGCCGCGATCTTTTCGAGCAGCAGGCTGGGGTCGACCGGCTTGACCAGGTAGTCCCTGGCGCCCTGGCGGATCCCCCAGATCCGGTCCGTCTCCTGGTTCTTGCTGCTGCAGATAATGATGGGGACATTGGCCAGGTCCGGATCGCGCGCGATCGAGCGCGTGACCTGGAAGCCGTTCGCGCCGGGCATGACCACGTCCATCAGGATCAGCTCCGGCTTGTCCGCCTTGATCTTGGAGATGGCCTCCTCGCCGTTTTCAGCGGTGGAGACGGTGAACCCGTTCTTCACCAGGATATCGGTCAGGTAGTACCGCTCGGTGGGCGAGTCGTCGACGATCAGGATGCGTTGGATGGACACGAGGTGCTCCGGTTGTATTTGTTCTGGACTCAGGCGGTCGCGGTCTGCGAGTGCTCGCGCACGGCGGCCAGCAGGCTGTCCTTGGAAAAGGGCTTGGTGAGGTAGGCGGCCGAACCCACGAGCGCACCGCGCGCGCGGTCGAACAGGCCGTCCTTGGACGAGAGCATGACGACGGGCGTACCGTGGAAGCGCGCGCTCTTTTTAATGAGGGCGCAGGTCTGGTAGCCATCGAGGCGCGGCATCAGGATGTCGCAGAAGATCAGCGCGGGATGGTGGTCGTTGATCTTGGCCAGGGCATCGAAGCCGTCTTCGGCCAGCACCACCTGATAACCCGCCTGCGTAAGGAAGATTTCAGCGGACCGACGAATCGTATTGCTGTCGTCGATCACCATGATTTTCGAACCTGCCGGCGCTGTCGTCATAATCGTTTCACTCAACATGAACGCGCACGATAGCATAGGGAAACTGCCTTGTGCGCGGACTGTTGCAGCAAATCAACTATGTTATGCGGGACTGCTTGGCAAGAGTGAAACGACTGTTAAATGACTGCTATTTAAGTCGTTGTTGTAACGGCAAATTACCGGTCAAATCGCGGTCATTTCGAAATCGTCCTTGCGCGCGCCGCATTCCGGACAGGTCCAGTTCATCGGCACATCTTCCCACCGGGTCCCGGGCGCGATGCCCTCTTCCGGCGCGCCGGCCGCTTCGTCATACACCCATCCGCAGATAAGGCACATCCAGGTTTGGAAAGGGCGGGTGGTTTCATTGCTGCTCACGTTGATAAATCCTTCAGTTCTGATCGAGTAAAATGCCGAATCGGGTATTTTAATGCAGCAGCCGTGCGAAACCAGACTTCCCCGCTTATCCTGTCCTTCGGTCTGGCCGATCCTGTCGGCGCGGTCGGCACCCATGCCGATGTCGCTGTGTTTTCGGCCTTTGGCTGCCATGGCCTCTCCGTCACCACCGGACTCCTGATCGCGGACACCGCCCGCATCGATGAGGTGCGCCCGTTCGACACCGAATGGATGATCGACCAGGCCCGCGTCCTGCTCGAAGACATGCCGGTGTCCGTCTTCAAGGTCGGGCCGATGGCCAGCGCCGACCAGGTGCAGGCGATCGCCGAAATCGTCTCCGACTACCCGGACATCCCGCTGATCCTCGACCCGTTCCTGTCCGCGCTGCCCGAAGGCGGCGTGGCCGGCGAGAGCATGCTGGAGGCGGTGCGCGGCGCGCTGGTGCCGCAGGCGACCATCCTCGTACTGTCCCACCTGGAGCTGTCCCGCATGGCCGAGCTGTGGCGCGACCCGGGCGTGGACGACATGGCGACCGACGCCGAAGAACTGATCAACATGGGCTGCGAGTTCGTGCTCGTGAACTGCCCGGCGGGCCACGGGCATGGCGACAAGCAGACCATGTCCAACACGCTGTTCGACGTGGACGGCGAAATCGAAACCTTCAGCTGGCAGTACCTGCCGCGCCAGTACATCGGCGCGGGCAGCACCATGTCGGCCGCCATCGCGGCGCTGATGGCGCACGGCATGGAAGCGCCCGACGCCGCCGCCGATGCCCAGGACTACCTCGCACGCGCGCTCGCCACCGCGCAGCGCTATGGCATGGGGCGCTATGTGCCCAACCGCCTGCACCGCATCTTTACTCAGGAATCATCGCAATGAACCAGCCGCAGTCCCCGTCCCAATCCCAGAACGACACCCTGTTCGCCCGCGCGCAAAAGACCACGCCGGGCGGCGTCAACTCGCCGGTGCGCGCCTTCCGCTCGGTGGGCGGCACGCCGCGCTTCATCACCCGCGCGGAAGGCCCCTACTTCTGGGACGCGGACGGCAAGCGCTATATCGACTACATCGGCTCCTGGGGCCCGGCCATCGTCGGCCACGCGCATCCCGAGGTGATCAAGGCGGTGCAGGACGCGGCCGCGCGCGGCCTGTCGTTCGGCGCGCCGACCGAGGGCGAAGTGCTGATGGCCGAAGAGATTTGCCGCCTGGTGCCGTCCATCGAGCAGGTGCGCCTGGTCTCCTCCGGCACCGAAGCGACCATGAGCGCCCTGCGCCTCGCGCGCGGCGCCACGGGACGCGACAAGATCGTCAAGTTCGAGGGCTGCTACCACGGGCACGCCGACTCGCTGCTGGTCAAGGCGGGCAGCGGCCTGCTCACCTTCGGCAACCCCACGTCGGCGGGCGTGCCGGAGGACTTCGTCAAGCATACCCTGGTCCTCAACTACAACGACGTGGCGCAGCTGGAAGAGACCTTTGCCACCATGGGCGACGAGATCGCGTGCGTGATCGTGGAGCCGGTGGCGGGCAATATGAACCTCATCAAGGCCAAGCCGGAGTTCCTGCAGGCGCTGCGTGCCCTGTGCACGAAGCATGGCGCGCTGCTGATTTTCGATGAAGTGATGTGCGGCTTCCGCGTCGGCCTGACCGGCGCGCAGGGCCTGTATGGCATCACCCCGGACCTCACCGCGCTGGGCAAGGTGATTGGCGGCGGCATGCCGGTGGCGGCCTTCGGCGGCCGCGCGGAACTCATGCAGAACATGTCCCCGGTCGGCCCGGTGTACCAGGCCGGGACCCTGTCCGGCAATCCGGTCGCGGTGGCGGCGGGCATGGCGACTCTCAAGCTGGTGCAGCAGCCGGGCTTCTACGAGCAGTTGTCCGCGCAAACCGCCAAGCTGGCGGCAGGGCTGACGGCAGCCGCCAAGGAAGCGGGCATCCCGTTCTGCGCCGACTCGCAGGGCGGCATGTTCGGCATTTACTTCAGCGCCGAGGTGCCGAACAACTACGCCGAGATGATGGCGGGCGACCGCGAACGCTTCAACCGCTTCTACCACGCGATGCTGGACGAAGGCGTGTACTTTGCTCCGGCGGCGTTCGAGGCGGGCTTCGTATCGGCCGCGCACACCGACGAGGTGATCGAGGCGACCATCGAAGCGGCGCGTCGCGTGTTTGTCACTTTGGCTTAAGCATCGGGTGCTACACTTCGTTTCGCCATGAGCACTCACTCTACCCCGTTAACATAGCGCGTCCCTCGCCTCTCCTCTCTGGCGTCGGCCGCGCATATGCACTTTGCAGGCCGACGCAATGAAGCTCTTCCGCCGCATCACCGAACACGAAACCGTCAAGGCTCTCGGGCCAGGCCTCATCACGGGCGCCGCGGACGACGATCCGTCGGGCATCGCGACCTATTCCCAGGCCGGCGCGCAGTTCGGCTTCAACACTTTGTGGACGCTGGTCCTCACCTATCCGTTCATGGTCGGCATCCAGCTGGTGTCGGCGCGCATTGGCCGCGTGACGGGCAAGGGGCTGGCTGCCAACATCCGGCGCGCGTACTCGCCCTGGCTTCTGTACATCGTGGTGCTGCTCCTGCTGGTGGCGAACGTCATCAACATCGCGGCGGACATCGCGGCCATGGGCGAGGCCATGCACCTCGTGACCGGGTTCGGCTCGGCGCATTTCTACTCGCTGGGGATGGGCTTCCTGTGCCTCACGCTGCAGATCTTCCTGCCGTACCGGACCTACGTCAGCTATCTGAAGTGGCTGACGCTCGGGCTGCTGGCGTATGTGGCCACGGTCTTCATTGTCCACATGCCCTGGGGCGAGGTGATGGCGCGCACCGCGTGGCCGCACTTCGTCTTCACCAAGGACTCCGTGGCACTGATCGTTGCCATCTTCGGCACCACGATCAGCCCCTACCTGTTCTTCTGGCAGGCCTCGCAGGAGGTAGAAGAAATCCGCGCGGACGAAAATGCGCAGGCGCTGCGCAAGCTGCCCGAGGACGCCGGCACGCACCTCCGCCGCATCAAGGCCGACACCATGATCGGCATGGGCTTTTCCAACATCGTGGCCTACTTCATCATGCTCACCACAGCGGTCACGCTGGGGGCGCACGGGATCACCAACATCCAGACCTCGGCGCAGGCGGCGGAGGCGCTGCGGCCGCTGGCGGGCCAATTCGCTTTCGTGCTGTTCGCGCTGGGGATCATCGGCACGGGCATGCTGGCGGTGCCGGTGCTGGCCGGGTCGGCGGCGTATGCGGTCACGGAGAGCTTCAAGTGGCGCAATGGGCTGGACATGAAGGTGCTGCAGGCGCGCGAGTTCTACGCCATCATCTCGTTGGCGACCATTGGCGGCATGCTGCTCAACTTTGCACCGATCGATCCGATCAAGGCGCTGGTGTGGTCCGCGCAGATCAATGGCGTGATCGCGGTGCCCATCATGACGGTCATGATGATGCTGGCCCATAACCGCAAGATCATGGGCCCGTTCACGCTCACCACCCGCCACACCTTCATCGGCTGGGCGGGCGTGGCCATCATGCTGGTGGCTGTGGTGGCGATGTTCCTGACGATGTGATTCAGTCCGCGGCGGCGAAGTGCGCCAGCTGGGCAGCGTGCGCCTTGGCGAAGGCGGGCCGTGAGGTGACGCGGGCGACGTAGGCCTCGGTCGCGGGCCTTTCCCCATGCTCGCGCACGGCGGAGACGCGCAGGACGTCGGCCATCAGCAGGTCGGCGGCCGTGAAGCGGTTCGCGGCGAGCCATTCGCGCTCGCTCAGGACGCGCTCCAGCTGGCCGAGACGCTTGTCGACCCACTGGGTCAACGGATTCTCCTCCTGGCCGCCCATCTTCAGGAACCACCAGGGGACGGCGACCATCTCGATCGAGTTCAGGGCCGCGAACATCCATTGCATCGTTTCCGCCTCCCCAGCAGGGTCGCGCGGCATCAGCACCTCGCTCTTGCGCGCCAGGTGCAACAGGCAGGCGCCGCTCTCGAAAATGCGGACATCGCCATCGTCGAGAAAGGGGACCTGGCCGAACGGCTGGCGGTCCAGGTGATTGGTCTCGCGGTCCGCAAAGGCGACGGTGCGCACCTGGTAGGGGATGTCCGCTTCTTCCGCCGCCCAGCGCAGGCGCATGTCGCGCACGAAGCCGCGCGGCATCTCGGGGACCCAGTCCAGGGTCCAGATGGTGATGTGGTCGGCCATGGTTACTGTTCTCCCAGGTAGTTGGCAAGTTTGTCGAGAAAGCCGAGCCAGCCCACTTCGTGGCTGCGGCGCGCGTCTTCGTTCGGGAGCTGTTCGTGGATCAGGGTGAGCTCCGTTCCGCCATCGATGGGCGTGAGTTCGAAGGTGACCAGCGATTCCTTCTCAGGCGAGCCGCGCCACTCCCAGGTGAAGACCAGCTTCCGGTCCGGGATCACTTCGCGGTACACGCCGGTGGGATTGTGCTCGTCGCCGTTCAGCAGGCGGAACACGATCGAGAACCGGCCGCCGGGGCGCACGTCCGCTTCCGCGCTCAGCGTCGGGCCGGCGTCCGGGCCCCACCACTGCAGCATCTGTTCGGGGCGGGTGAGTGCGGCGAAGACTTTCGCGGGCGGCGCCTTGATCCGGCGGACCAGGGTGACGCTGGGGAGGTGGGTCGTCATGTGGATTTGGCCTTTCTGGCGGGTGGGGTGGGGTCGGCCTGTTCGTCCTGCTCCACCAAGGCCACCAGGCGGTCGAGGCTCGCGGTCCACATGCTCTCGTAGCGGTGCAGCCACTCCATGGCCTCGCGCATGGGCGCAACCACGGGCTGCACAGAGACGGTGCGGCCGGTCTTGGTGCGGGTGATGAGGCCTGCGTCGGACAGGACGTCCAGATGCTTCATCAGGCCGGGGAGCTTGAGCGACAGGGGGCGCGCCAGTTCGCTCACCGAGAGACCCGGTTCGTCGCGCAGGCGCAGGAGGATCGCGCGCCGGGTTGCGTCGGCGAGAGCGGAGAATGTGCGGTCGATGCTCACGGAAGAATACTTCACCATGTAGCGAAGTATTCCCCTTCAAGCGGGCCTTGTCAAGCCCGCGCGGCCCAGAGCTTGCGCGCTTCTTCCGCGATGATGGCGGGGTACTCCTCCTGCCAGAACAGCTTCCCTTCCGGGACGGTGCGAATGCCGCGCGACGTGGGGAAGGTGCGGTCCAGGTATTGCGCGTCCTTGAGCGGGAAGATGGTGTCGGCGGCGCCCCAGACGATGCGCACGGGGACCGCGCTTCTCTTCAGCTTCGCCTCCAGGCCGGCCAAGGGGTTGGGCACCAGCGCCAAGTGGAAGTCCTCGTACTGCTTGCGGCGCACGGGTGTGCTCACCAGCGGCGTCACGTAATAGTCGATGGTGTCGTCGGCCAAGCGCGCGGGGTCGTGGAAGACGGCCTGGCCGAAAGTCGAGCGGCACAGGGCGCGGTCGGTGAGCCAGGCCGCGGTGGAATCAGCGAGCTTGCCGGTGCGGGCCAGTTCGATCACCGGCATGACGGGTGCGGGCGGGCTGTCTGGCTCCACGTCGCAATTGGTGAGCAGCATGGTGCGGACGCGCTCGGGATGGGCGGCGGCGAACAGCTGCGCGACCGCACCGCCACTGTCGCTGGCGACGATGTCGACCTGCTGGATGCGCAGGTGGTCGAGCAGCGCCGCCAGCATCTCCGCTTGCGCGGCGGCGTCGAGCTGCTGGTCAGGCAGCGGCTCCGAGTAGCCGAGGCCCATGAAGTCCGGCGCGATGCAGCGGCGTTGGGCTGACGCCAGCCGAGCGATCGCCCCGCGCCACTGGAAGCTGTTGAGCGGCGCCCCGTGCAGGAACAGCGCCACCGTCCCCGCGCCCTTGTCGATGTACGCGATGCGCCCGAACCGCAGCTCCGCGTAGCGCCGCGCCGCGCGATACTCCGCCGCCGTGAGATCGCGCATTGCGCCACCGTGCCGCACCTCGCCTGCAGTGGGTCCCCGTCCCCATGCCAGCGCCGTCATCCCCGCCGCCACTGCGGCCCCCGTTCCCACCTGCAAAAACATCCTGCGTTTCATACTCGCTCCCGCGGTTATTCACGCCCCGGATGCTATCGACGCGCCCCTGTTCCGTCGCGCCCAAACAGCCGCCCCGAGCACAATCAGCCGATCCGCGACACCCGCCCTCGCTCCAAGTTCCCGCCCCTCATCCACCTCCTGACCCACTTCAACACCGGGGTCAGGCCTGCCTCTCATAGACGGTGCCTGACCCCAGCGACTTATCCACAACCGGTTTCATTCGGCGCGGAAGTTATTCACAGGGGGTGGGGTCTGACCCCACGGGAAAGCAGGCAGGCCTGACCCCGGTGGAGAAGTGGCTTGCTGGGACAGGCGTACAATGGGCGGATGTCCCGACCTGCGTGTTATCCGCCCCCTCAGGCTGCGCTGCTGAACAGCGCGGCGCGGCCGGGGTTGTCCTGGCTGGACGTGCTCACGTCCCCGGTCCCGGAAGGCCGCTTCGATTCGCCAGTCGATGAGCGCCACGTGCTTTGCCTGCACCTCGGCAGCCCCGTGCCGGTGACCTATCGCACCGCATACGCGGAACGTTCGGGTACCCGGCTGCATGGACAGTTCTGCGTGGTGCCCGCGCATTCGAGCACGCGCTGGACGCTGACCGCTCCCGCCACCTCGCTGCTACTGCGGCTCGCGCCATCGATGCTGGCGGAAGCCGCATCGGCGCAGGGCCTGCGCGATGACATGCAACTCGCGCCCGCCATCCATATCCGCGATCCACACATCGAGCGCATCGGCTGGATGATGCAGGCGGAGGAGCAGGACGCCCACCCCAACGGCCGCCTGTTCGCGGACAGCCTCGCCGCCGCACTCGCCGCGCGCCTGCTCACGCTGCAAACGAAACGCCCGTCAGACCGCACCGGCGGCAGCCACGCCCTCCCCGCCTGGCGCCTCCGCCACGTCACCGAATACATCGAAGCGCACCTGGACCGCGACCTCTCCCTGCAGGAACTGGCCACCGTCGCGGGCTTCAGCCTCTCGCACTTCAAGACGCTGTTCCGCGCCGCCACCGGCCAGCCGGTGCACCGCTTCGTGCTCGAGCGCCGCATCGAGCGTGCGCGCCACCTCCTGCAAACGACCGCGCTGAGCACCACCGAGATTGCCCTGCAAACCGGCTTCGCCCACCCCAGCCACCTGGCGCGCTGCCTGCGCCGCGCCCTGGGTCTGACCGCGGCCGACCTGCGCCCCGCACGTATCGGACTCTGATACCCACCGTAGCGCCGGATATACGAACCCGCGCCACCCGTTGATTTGGCTCAGCCCCTGTAGCACACTGCCTGCATGACTGACTCCCAGCCCATCATCGACGCCGACCTTGCGCAGTTCATGCAGCGCGGGATCTCGCTGAACATCGGCTCCAGCGGCCCGGACCTGCGCCCCAGCGTGGCGCGCGCGCTCGGCTGCGTGGTGTCGGACGACCGCCGCACCGTCCGCATGCTGGTCTCGGCGACGCAATCGGCCTCCGTGATCGAGCATGTCCGCAGCACCCAGCGCCTGGCCGCCGTGTTCTCCGAGCCGCCCACGCACCGCACCTACCAGCTGAAGGGCAGCGACGCCCACGTGCAGCGCGCCACCGATGCCGACCTGGCCGTGGTGCGCCGCTACCGCCATGCCTTCGTGCGCGAGCTCGAACAGATGGGCTACCCGCCAAAGCTCATCTACGGATTCCTGCACTGCCCGGACACCGACATCGTCGCCATCGCCTTCACGCCGACCGCCGGCTTCTCGCAGACGCCCGGCCCCAAAGCCGGCCAGGCCCTGGGAGCCAAGCCATGACGATCAATCTCGACGCGATCCGCTCCTGCCTCGAAGGCGTCATCCCCGGCACGATGGCGACGGCGGACCTGGAAGGCACGCCCAACGTGTCCTACCTGTCGCACGTGCAGTTCGTCGACAGCGAGCACGTGGCCCTGAGCTACCAGTTCTTCAACAAGACGCGCCAGAACCTGCTGGTCAACCCGCACGCCATGCTGGCGGTGATCGACCCGCTCACGGCCACCCACTACCGGCTGACGCTCGAATACATCCGCACCGAGACTGCGGGCCCTCTGTTCGAGTCCATGAAGGCCCGCCTCGCGGGCATCGCTTCCCATGTGGGCATGACGGGCGTGTTCAAGCTGCTCGGCTCCGACATCTTCCGCGTCACCGCCATCGAACAGGTGCCCGGCGAAACGATGCCGCCCCCGCCGCCGCGCCACAACCTGCTCGCATCCCTGCGCCAGGTGAGCGAAACGGTGCGCGCCCAGTCGGACCTGGACACGCTGCTCAACCAAACCCTGGCCGCTCTGGCCGTCCACTTCGATATCCCGCACTCGATGGTGCTGTTGTACGACGAGCCGGGGAGCCGCCTGTTCACGGTGGCCAGTTTCGGCTATGACCCGTCCGGCGTGGGCGCGGAGATCCCGCTGGGCGATGGCGTGATCGGCGTGGCCGCGCGCGAGCGCACGCCGATCCGCATCGGCCACATGACGTCCGAGTACAGCTACAGCCGCGCGATCCGCCAGAACACCATGCAGAGTGGCCTGCACGCCGCGCTGGAGACGGAAATCCCGCTGGCCGGCCTGCCGGACTCGCGCAGCCAGCTCGCGGTGCCGCTGCTGTCCGGCACGCGCCTGATCGGGGTGCTGTATGTGGAGAGCACGCAGGACCTGCGCTACTCATATGACGATGAAGATGCACTGGTGGCGCTGGGCTCCCAGCTCGGCATGGCCATCTGCATCCTGCAGGCGCAGTCACTGGCCGAGGACGAAGCGCAGGCTGCGAGCGACGACGCCGCAGGCGCGCCCCGCGGCGAGCCGGTCGTGGTGCGCCACTACCCCGAGAACGACTCGGTCTTCCTCGACGACGATTACCTCATCAAGGGCGTGGCCGGTTCCGTGTTCTGGATGCTGATGTGCGACTTCATCGAAAAAGGCCGCACTGAATTCACCAACCGCGAGCTGCGGCTGGACCCGCGCGTGCGCCTGCCCGATCTGAGCGACAACCTGGAAGGCCGCTTGCTGCTGCTTTCGCGCCGGCTGGTCGAGCGCAATGCCTGCGTCAAGCTGGAAAAGACGGGGCGCGGCCGCTTCCGCGTGGTCGCCGAACGGCCGCTCAAGCTGGCGGAAGGCTGAGCGGCCCTCCGCCAGCGCCAGCGTCCCTTCACGGCTGCATCACGCGGCCAGCATCACCTCCAGTTCCAGCGCGGTAGCCAGCTTGGTCCACTCGCGCTCCGTCAGCAACTGGCGCACCTGGCCCAGCATCCCTTCGAACACCGGTGCGGGCACGCCGCGCCGCACGCCCGCCAGCAGCTGCGCGCGCTCGTGCGGATTCAGAGCGGGAATCATCCAGCGAAAGCTGATGCCCTTCTCCTCCGGCGTGAGCGATGCGACCAGTGCCTGCTCGATGGCGGCCAGCTCCGCGTCGCTGTGGGTGGCCCACAGCACGGCGTTGTTCTCGGTCTCCTCCGCATGCATGTGCACCAGGCTTTCGGCGAAGAAGACGTTCAGCTGCTGGTACAGCTGCTTGATGAGCAGCGGACGCTCGTCCACGCTGGCCTGCGCGGCGGAGGCGGCGAGCGAAATCAGCTTGCGGCAGGCGTGATCGTGGTGCTCATGCTCGCCCGCGCAGTCCTTAGACGAACCCGGCGTGCGCGCTTCCATGGCGGGGTGGATGAAGCGGTCTTCATGGAACAGGTGCCCCGCGGTGAACGAGGCCAGTTCGCGCACCTGCGCCAGCACCGCGGTCAGCTCTTCGGTGTCTGCGTGATCCACGCGGCCCAGGCGCACCATGGTGTCGGCGGTGTACGCGCGCAGCGCTTTATGAATGTTGCGGTAGATGTCGTACGGAGCGGAAGAAGTCATGGTCGTATCCCAGGTTGGTGTCGAATGAAAACAGAATAGAGCCTGCAACGGCGGGCCTTTCTTAAAACAACCCTCACCAAACACTAAAAAAACCTTAAGACGACAATTGGTGACATTTGTCGGCCAAAACGGGTCGTAGAATCCGCAGCCTTGATGAACCAAACGGGGAGAATGACATGCAGACGACTTACCAGAACCAGGCTTCGGGCCTGGCCATTTCCAATACCGGCATCGTGTGGCTGAAGCTCGCGGTGCTGTACCTGATGCTCGGCGTGGGCCTGGGCATCGCGATGGGCGCGAGCCAGAACTTCACGCTGCGCCCCGTGCACGCGCACGTCAACCTGCTGGGCTGGACGACGCTGGCCCTGGCGGGACTGATCTACAGCGTGTTCCCGCAGGCGGGCCACAGCAAGCTGGCCAAGGTGCACTTCTGGATGATGAACCTCGCGATGCCGGTGATGATGGTGGCGCTGTCCATCATCCTGCTGACCGGGAACCAGGCCGTGGTGCCCTTCCTCGCGATCGCGGAATTCGTCGCCGCCGGCGCGATCATCGCCTTCGCCGCGAACCTCTTCCTGAACCTCAAGCCGCAGCAATAAAAGCCGGCGCCGCCTGCGGCGCGGCGCCCGTACAATGGCGTTTTGTCCCCGTACAGACCCGCGCTGTGAGCATCGCCATCCAACCCGACGAAGTGGAGTTTTCCGCGATCCGGGCCCAGGGGCCGGGCGGCCAGAACGTCAACAAGGTCTCGTGCGCAGTGCACGCGCGCTTCGACATCGGGGCCTCCTCGCTGCCGCCGGAGGTCAAGGCGCGCCTGCTCGATCGGCGCGACGCGCGCATCACGCGCGAGGGCGTCATCGTGATCAAGGCGCAGCAGGCGCGCAGCCTGGAACAGAACAAGCTCGATGCGCTGCGCCGGCTGCAGGAACTGGTCGACCAGGCGGCTGAAGTACCGCTGGTGCGCCGCGCGACCAGGCCGACGCGCGCTTCGCAGCGGCGGCGGCTCGACGCCAAAACGCGCAGCGGGGAACGCAAGGCGCTGCGCGGGAAGGTGGTGGAATAGCCGCCGTCCGGCGGCGCGGCCTTACTTCAGCCAGCCGCGGTGGCGGAAGTACAGGAAGGGAGCGATCGCGGAAGCCAGCATCAGCACGATAGCAAACGGATAGCCCAGGTCCCAGTTCAGCTCCGGCAGCCACTTGAAGTTCATGCCGTAGATGGACGCGATCAGGGTCGGCGGCAGGAAGGCGACCGACGCCACCGAGAAGATCTTGATGATCTTGTTCTGGTTAATGTTGATGAAGCCGACCGTGGCGTCCATCAGGAAGTTGATCTTATCGAACAGGAAGGATGTGTGGCCGTCGAGCGATTCGATGTCGCGCAGGATCTGGCGCGCCTCCTCGAACTGCTCGGTGTTGAGCAGCCGCCCGCGCATCAGGTAGGACACCGCGCGCCGCGTATCCATCATGTTGCGCCGGATCCGGCCATTCAAGTCTTCCTCGTGGGCGATGGCATTCAGCGCGTCGGCCGCGTCCTTGTCGGTGAAGGTCTCCTGCAGCACACGTCCGGACACGACTTCCAGGGTCTCGTAGATCCCTTCCAGCGCATCCGCCGAGTACTCGGCATCGGTGGCGTACAGGTCCAGCAGCACGTCCATGTAGTCTTCGATGGAGCCAGGGCGCGAGCGCGCGCGCATGCGCACGAGGCGGAACACCGGCAGGTCTTCCGCATGAATCGAAAACAGGATCTTCTTGGCCAGGATGAAAGCCACGGTCACGATGCGCGACGGGCCTTCCTCCTGCTCCAGCAGGAAGTCGGTGCGCAGGTGCAGGTCGCCGTTTTCCGCTTCGTAGTAACGGGCCGAGGCCTCGATGTCCTGCACCTCGTCTTCATCCGGCAGGATCACTTCGTAGATCGACTTGACCCACGCGCGCTCGTCGTCGGTCGGGTCGGTCAGGTCCACCCAGATCGGCTGCACGCTCGCGAGGTCGTCGCGCGAGTCGATCGGGACCTGATTCAGTCGGCCATTTTGTAAGACAAATACGTTGATCATGCGCGCTCTCGGCCGGGTCGATATTGCAAAACAGCGCAAGTGTACCCGTAAAGGCGCTGCCCCGGCCAGCCCCAGTGAGGCAGCGGGACAGGGGTGCGCCAGCCTAGGGCTCACCCTCAGGGCTAGCCCTCAGGGCAGCTCGGCGGCATGCAGCTGGCGCAGGATGAAATTGGTGCGCTTGGCCAGGTAGCGGGTGTCGCGGTGCTTGTCGTAGTAGCGCGGGTTGGGCAGCATCACCGCCAGGCGCGAGGCCTGCTCGGGATTCAGCTGGGCGGCGCTGATGCGGTAGTAGTGGCGCGCCGCCGCCTCGGCGCCAAAGGTGCCCTGCCCGAACTCCACCACGTTCAGGTAGATCTCCAGGATGCGCTGCTTGCTCATCACCGCCTCCAGCATGAAGGCAATGACCATCTCCTGCGCCTTGCGGATATAGCTGCGCGACCCGGAGAGGAACAGGTTCTTGGCCAGCTGCTGGGTGATGGTGGAGCCGCCGCCCGCGATGCGGTGGCGCTTGTTGTTCTTTTCGTAAGCCTTCTGCAGCGCGTCCCAGTCCACGCCATCGTGTTCGGCGAAGTTGGCGTCTTCCGAGGCGACGATGGCGCGCTTGAGGTTATTCGAGATGGCGCTGTAGGGCACCCAGGTCTGATAGATCCTCGCGCGCGGGTTCTTTTCCAGCAGCGCTTCCTGCTGGAGGCTCATCATGCTGGTCACGCGCGGATTGTTGAAGTTCCACCAGACGATCCAGCCGAAGTACCACAGCTGCACCACGAGGATCAGCAGCAGCGGGGCCAGGATCAGCCACTTGAACATGGTGCGGCGGCCTTTGGCGGTCGTCGTCTTTTTCTTCATAGTTTTTGGCGCAGGTCCGACAGGATCGTTTCGGTGGCCGGCCGCACGCCGCGCCAGATGAAGAACGATTCGGCGGCCTGCTCGACCAGCATGCCCAGGCCATCGCGCACGTTCGCGCCGTGCTGCGCGGCGAACTGCATGAAGAGGGATGGGTCACGGCCGTACATCATATCCAATGCCAGCGTGCCGGGGCCGAAAACCGACGCAGGCACCGGCGGCATGGCGGCGCCGAAGCCGGCGGAGGTGGCGTTGACCACCACGTCGAAGGGCGCGTCCGCACCGAGTTGATCGTAGCCGCGCGCGGCCAGCTGCTGGCTGTGCGCGGTGTCGCCCGCGAACTGCGCGGCCAGCGCTTCCGCTGTGGCCACGGTGCGGTTGGCGATGACGACAGCCTGCGGCTGCTCGCCCAGCAGCGGCAGGATCACGCCGCGCGCCGCGCCGCCCGCGCCCAGCAGAAGTACGCGCTTACCGGCCAGCTGCACGCCGGCGTTGCGAACGATGTCGTTCACCAGGCCGGGGCCGTCGGTGTTGTCGCCGACGATATCGGTGCCGATGAAGCTCATGGTGTTAACCGCACCGGCCGCCCGCGCGCGGGGGCTCAGCGTCAGGCACATGGCGGCGGCATCGAGCTTGAAGGGCATGGTGACGTTGGCGCCCTTGTAGCCTTGGGCGATCAGGTTGCGGACCGTGTCCACGAACTGGCCGGCGGGCGGCAGGCAGCGCTCATAGCTCAGCTGCTGGCCGGTCTGCGCGGCGAAAGCCGTGTGGATGTGGGGAGATTTGCTGTGGGCGATCGGGTCGCCGATGACGCAATAACGGTCCATGGCGACTAATTACCCTTCATGTCGACATCAAGGCGGTCCCGGGACGTGAACCGGAATGTGATCACCACCACCCACAGGTCATCCCGATCCGTCGAGCGCATATTGGCCGGGAAGCGCCCGAACGGCGACGAGCGGCGCACGATGCGCTTGGCCGCTTCGTCCAGGTCCGCGTTGCCGGACGTGCGCTTGATCTCCAAGCCGCCGTCCTTCTCGTAGATGGTCCCGTCCTGGAACACGGGGATCATCATCACCAGCTCTCCGTACAGCTTCTTGCCGTTCTTGTTGGGGAAGTTCAGCGTGCCGAAGTCCTCGATCCGCTTGGACATCTGGTTGTAGTACATCGCGTAGCCCACCGCGCGGGTACTCGGCGTGATGAAGGTCTTCTTGGGCCGCTTGTTCTGGTCCTCGATCCGCTCGGACAGCTCGGCCACCGAACGCGCGATGGCCTTGGACGATTCGATCAGGTCTTCGCCGGTGCGGTTGGGGTCCGGCTTGTCCTTGTCCGTGATTGGCGCGACGTTGAAGTCGGACTTGCGGGCGCGCGCCAGCAGCTCCTTCTGCATCTGCATCAGCTGCGCGATGCGGCGCTCGGCCGCCTTGACGGTTTCGCCGGTGTCATTGCGGCGCAAGTCCGGCAGCGGAGACTTGGAGCGGCCCGCGTCCGCATTGCCGCCCCCTTCCAGGTTGGCCTGCGCCAGCGCCTCGGCCTTGGTGGGCGCTTTCGCATGCTTGGCGTTGACGAGGATGACCTCCAGCCCCGGATCGGCCGGCTGGATGCGGAAGGCATCCGGCGGCACGAAGCGGATCGCCAGCAGGACCGCGTGCGCCAGCACCGAAAAGCCGATGGCGGCGTACATGGAGCGGTTTTCGCGGTATTGGTAAGACTGCAAGGACTTCAAGGTGAGCGAAAGGCGGCGGGCGAAAAGCCAATTCTACATGACGCCGCCCCAGACCAAAACGGCCAGCCGGGGGCGCACGGCCCCCGTTGTTATTGCGTCGCGGCGCCGCTCTGCGGGGCAGCGGCTTCCGGCGGCAGCACCGTGCCTTCGGCCGGCAGCGGGTCGATGGCGGCGACCGCGCCCTCCGCTTCCGCCGCTTCGGCGGCCGCGTCGTCGCCATCTTCCTCGTCGTCGAATTCCAGATCGATGTCCGCCGGTGCGGCCACCACCGGCACCTCCAGCAGGCGCGCCTCGATCGACAGATCCACTTCGTCCCAGCGCAGGATATCGAGCCGCACCTGCGAGCCGCGTGCAATCTCCGGCATGCCCGGCATGCGGATCACGAGTGGAATGTCCACGAGGCGCATCAGCTCATCCTTCAGTACCACCGCGTCGACCTGCTTGGCCTGTTCCTGCGCCAGCCAGCGCAGGCACCAGTAGCGCTCCATGTTGGCCTGGAAGTCGTTGTAGGCCGCGTAGGCGGCGTCGAAGGCGGACACGATCGAGAACAGGGTCGCGTCGCGGTGCTTGAATGGGGCCACCAGCGGCGCCGTCACGCCCGAGTTGGCGCAGGCGATGATCTGCCACTGGTTGATCAGGTCCGTGTAGCGGCGCAGCGGCGAGGTGCTCCACGCGTACTGGTCCACGCCCAGGCCCTGGTGCGGCGCGGCGTGCGTCAGCATCCGCACCTGCATCTTGGCGTTCCAGCCCGCGCCGCTGCCCTGGCCCTGCGAACGGTAGATGCCCGGGACGCCGCTGTCGTGCAGCAGCTTGCCCCAGGTGGAGTTCGCGAAGATCATCAGCTCGGCCACGATCTTGTCCAGCGGTGCCCCGCGCTTGCGGCGCACCACGCTCACCACGTCGTTCTCGACATAGAAGTTGTAGTCGACGCGGTTGTTCTGCTCGGGCTTGAGACCGAAGGCTTCGCGCTTCTTCATGCGCAGGCCTTCGAGGTGCTGGGCCCAGCCCCACACCAGCGACAGCTCCTGCATGTGCGGGTAGTCGCCGGTGCCGTTGTTGAGGGTCTCCTCGTTCACCACCTCATCGAGATCGTTGTGGCGCAGGTTGGAGGCGATCGGCACCAGCTCCGCGCGGGTGTCGGTGCCCAGCAGGGACCAGTCCTTGCGGTTCAGGGTGGCGTACAGCGACAGGGCCGGGCAGTTCTTCCCTTCGGCCAGCGTGTAGGCATCCACCACTTCGTCCGGCAGCATGGTGATCTTATCGCCGGGCATGTACACAGTGGACATGCGGGCGCGCGCGATCTTGTCGATGGCGTCATCCGGCTTGATGCCCAGGCCCGGCGCGGCGATGTGGATGCCGATGCGGACCAGGTCCCCGTCCAGCAGCTTGACGCTGATCGCATCGTCGATCTCGGTGGTGGTCACGTCGTCGATCGAGAAGGCGGTGATGTCGGCCAGCGGCAGGTCGGTGGGCGGCGGCGGCACGGCCACCGGCGCGAAGCCCGCGCCGCGCGGGAAGTGCTCGAACAGGAAGCGGCCCATGTGCAGGTCCTTGGCCGAGCCGATGCCACCCACCTGCAGCATCAGGCGCGCGGGGACGGTCTGCAGCTCGGCGCAGGCCTGCTCCAGCGCCTTGTATTCGATGGTGTTCTTGTCCGGCTTGAACAGCAGCTGCGGCACCATGCTGCGCAGCGCGTCCGGCAGCTTGCCCTGCTTGAGCTCTTCCACATAGCCCTGCTGGACGATGGCCTGCTGCTTCTTGCGCTCGATGCCGGCCAGCGCCGCTTTCAAAGACTGCTCCGGCGCGGCCTTGTAGCGCCCGCGCCCCTTTTTATAGAAGTACATCGGGGCGCCGTGCAGCGCCAGGATCAGGCCCGCCGCCTCGTCCGGCCGCGGCGCATGGCCAAAGTACTCGGCGCCCAGCTCCGCGAAGCCGAATTCCTCCTGCCCCGCAACCTCCCACAGGAAGTCCAGGTCCACCTCGGCGGCGATGGCGCGCGCCTGTTCCAGCAGTTCGGCCGGCGAAGGCTTCTCGAACTGCAGCATCACATCCTTGGACTTGACCTTGGTGCGTTTACCCGTAGGCAGTTCCACCTGCCAGGCTTCGCCCTGCTGGGACAACACGGAGCCGACCTTGAAGTCGCCCGATTCTTCGAAAAAGAGGTTCATTTAGCGGTTGTTCTTTCTTGGCTGCGGCACCAGCGCCAGCACCGAAGGCAAAAAGACCTCGGTCACCAGCAGGGTGCCGCGCTTGCGGCGGTACAGGCAGCGCCGCGCAAACAGGGTTGTATCGGCGGGCCCTCCACCGAGAGCGGCACGGGCGCGCTCCATCAGCGGATGCCCGTCGCGGATGCGGGCGAATTCCAGCTCGCCACGCGCGACCAACGGGTCGTAAAACAGTGTGCTCCCCAGCGAACGCTCGCCGAGGGCCGAAAACAGGGGCCAGTCGGCGGCGGTCGCGCTCATCGGCACGACGGTGTGAGCGAAGACCACCGGCACATCGTCGCAGCGCAGCAGCACTTCGCGCTCCCACACGCGGCCGGGACGCGGCAGGCCGATGGCGTGCGCTTCGTCCGGCAGGCACAGGGCCGTGGTCTGGTGCAGGCGCTGCACGCGGAAGGCCGTGCTGTGCGCGATCAGCTTCGCGGTCAGCGAACCTGGGCTGGTCAGCCAGCCGCGGGTTGCTTGGTCTGCATTCACCGCGTTCGGATGCCGGTGCCACCGCGCCATGCGCAGGCTGGCGGTCCTCACGCGGGGTCTTTCGTCATACAAAAATCCAGTACTTCGTCCACATAGTCACGGAACTCCGAGATCGCATGGTCACTGCCCTGCACCACTTTCTGCTTCGCGCCGGGATAGTGGGCCACCATGTCGCGGTAATCCAGCACTTCGTCGCCGGTGCAGGCGATCAGGAAGTAGCGCTCCGGGTGCGTCACGCGTGCCACCTTCAGCGCGCGCAGCTCCGCGATGTACTCCTGCTTGAATTCGAACGGCTTGTCCGAGTGGTACTCGGTGGTCACGCCGACATGCTGCTCCAGGTTCTTGAGCGGGTCGATGGCCGGGTTCAGGAGCACCGCGCGGCAGCCCATGCGCTCGGCCAGCCAGGTGGCGTAGAAGCCGCCCAGCGACGAGCCGATCACCGCCAGCTGGCTCGGATGGTAGCGGTCCACCAGGCGTGTGACGAGGTCCATCGCTTCCTTCGGCGAGGCGGAGAGCTGGGGGCAGATCAGCTCATCGCTGCGGCCCAGCTCCGCCAAACGTTCCTGCACCACGCGCGCCTTGAACGAGCGCGGGGAGGAGCGGAAGCCGTGGAGGTACAGGATCATTTGGCCAGCGCCTCGAGGATCTTGCCGTGCACGCCGCCGAAGCCGCCGTTGCTCATGATGAGCACATGGTCGCCCGGCTGGGCGGCGTTGACGACAGCCTGCACCAGGTAATCCAGGTTGTCGAAGCTGTGGGCGATGCCGCCGAGAGGCTTGAGCGCGTCGGCGAGGCTCCAGCCGAGGGCCTGCTGGCTGCCGAAGCCGAACACCAGGTCTGCGTCTTTCAGGCTGCCGGGCAGCGCGTCTTTCATCGCGCCGAGCTTCATGGTGTTGGAGCGCGGCTCCAGTACGGCGAGGATCCTCCCCGTCGTGCCGATCTTCTGGCGCAAGCCACCGACGGTGGTCGCGATCGCGGTCGGGTGGTGGGCGAAGTCGTCGTACACGGTCACGCCCTTCTCCACGCCGCGCACTTCCATGCGGCGCTTGACGCTCTGGAAGCGGGACAGCGACTCGGCCGCCTGTTCCGGCTTGACGCCCACGCTGCGCGCGGCGGCGATCGCCGCCAGCGCGTTCATGCGATTGTGCTTGCCGGTCAGCTCCCACTGCACGTGGCCGACCTGCTCGCCGTTGAACATGACGTCGAAGCTGCCGCCCGGGTGCTCGACCAGTGTCCAGTTCACGCCATCGGCCACGCCGAAGCTTTCCTTCTCGCTCCAGCAGCCACGCTTGATCACGCGGCCGAGCGAGGCTTCGTCGCCATTGACCACGATGCGGCCGATGGCGGGGACCGTGCGCACCAGGTGGTGGAACTGGGTCTCGATGGCGCCGATGTCCGGGAAGATGTCGGCGTGGTCGAACTCCAGGTTGTTCAGCACCGCGGTCTTGGCTTGGTAGTGCACGAACTTGGAGCGCTTGTCGAAGAAGGCGGTGTCGTATTCGTCGGCCTCGATGACGAAGAAGTCGGACGGCTTCGAACCGTGCAGGCGCGCCGAGATCCCGAAGTTCATCGGCACACCGCCGATCAGGAAGCCGGGCGCGTAGCCCGCTTCTTCCAGGATCCACGCCAGCATCGAAGTGGTCGTGGTCTTGCCGTGCGTGCCGGCCACGGCCAGCACCCACTTGTCGCGCAGGATGTGTTCGCCGATCCACTGCGGGCCGGACACATACGGCAGGCTGCGGTTCAGGATCTCTTCGATCAGCGGATTGCCGCGCGTGCAGACATTGCCGATCACATACAAGTCAGGCTTGAGCTCGACCTGCTCCGGTCCGAAACCCTGGATCAGCTCGATGCCCTGCGACTCGAGCTGGGTGCTCATCGGCGGGTACACATTGGCATCGCAGCCCGTGACGCGGTGGCCGGCTTCCTTGGCGAGGACGGCCAGGCCGCCCATGAAGGTGCCGCAGATGCCGAGGATGTGGATATGCATGGTCTTTCCCAAATCTGGTGCGCGGCTGGTGAGGCCGAAAAGGGGATTTTACCTGAGCCCGGGCCCGCCCGGCTCGCCCGCCGGGTTCCGGACGTGCACGGCGCCGCACCGTTTTTGCCCACGTTGTATGATGCGGACATGGCACAGAACCCTTCCTCCGGCCTGGCACAGTTGCGGGCCGAAATTGCCGCCGTGGCCGCCCGCATGATCGCGCAGGACGGCGCCGACTACGACACCGCGCGCCGCAAGGCAGCCCGCCAGATCCTCGGCACCGAGCGCTTCAAGCCAGACCAGCTGCCGGACAACCTGCAGATCGAGTACGAAGTCCGCAATTACCAGGCGATCTTCGTCGACCCCGGGCAGACCGAGCGCGTGCACAAGCTGCGCACCACCGCGCTGCAGGTGATGGACGCGCTCGAACAGTTCCACCCCTACCTGACCGGCAGCGTGCTGAACGGCACTGCGGGCGAGCACGACGAGATCTATCTCCAGCTTTTTGCCGAGAGCGCCAAGGAGATCGAAATCTTCCTGCTCAATAAAAACCTGAACATCGAGATTTCCGAGTCGCCGCACTTCCGCGGCCCGCGCTACGACCCGGTCGAGACCGCCAGCTTCATGTGGCGCGACGAAGGCGTGCACGCCCAGCTGTATGAGCTGGACGACCTGCGCGGTGCCCTCAAGCCCCGTTCCGATGGCCGCCTCCAGCGCGCCGATGCCGCAGCCGTCCGTGCGCTGATGGCAGAAGAATCTTCCAAACTTTACTGAAAATGCAGAAGAAACGTCTCCTCGTTTACGCCTTGGTGGCGATCGCTTTCGGCGCCATGGGCGCCTGGGTCGGCACCCACAAGAATGACGCCGGCCCGCTGACCACCGCCTATGCCGCCACGCCCGGAGGCCAGCCGCACACGGCCACCCAGAACCTGTACGCCCAAACCCTCCCGGACGCGGCCGGCAAGAAGCAGGCGCTGGCGCAATGGAAAGGCAAGCCGCTGGTGGTCAACTTCTGGGCCCCGTGGTGCGCGCCGTGCGTGCAGGAGATGCCGGAACTGTCCGCGCTGGCGGCGGCCAACGGCAAGGCCCAGGTGATCGGCATCGGCATCGATTCGCCGACCAACATCGCGGAATTCGCCAATAAATACAAGATCAGCTATCCGCTCTACGTGGCTGGAATGAGCGGCACCGATCTGTCCCGCGAGTTCGGCAATACGGCGGGCGGCCTGCCGTTCACCGTGCTGATCGGCGCCGATGGCCAGGTCAAGCGCACCTACCTCGGCCGCCTGAAATTCGAGCAGCTGAAGGCCGACCTGGCCGCCCTTTGACGCGGTTCAAGCCGGTACGCAAACGCCGGAACCCAGCCGTTCCGGCGCGCTCCAAAACGCTAGAAACCGGCCCCAACGCGACAGTGTGTGAGCCTCCCTTGCCCCGGTCCGCGTGGAAATTATCGCTTGCCAATGGCAGAGGTTAGGGGCAAAATGCCTGACTTTCGCGTAGAAGTAATACTCTAACATGGCAAAAAAGCT
Organism: Zemynaea arenosa; assembly: GCF_004614185.1. Classification (GTDB taxonomy): domain Bacteria; phylum Pseudomonadota; class Gammaproteobacteria; order Burkholderiales; family Burkholderiaceae_D; genus Telluria; species Telluria arenosa. Next base: position 29,106 of record NZ_SPVF01000038.1, read on the forward strand.
ACTTCTGCTCAACGGCCCCAACCTGAATCTGCTGGGGACCCGCGAGCCTGAGGTGTACGGCGCCGACACGCTGGCCGATGTCGAACAGGCGGCGGTCGCGCAAGCGGCCCAGGCCGGTGCCGAGCTGGTTTGCTTCCAGAGTAATCATGAAGGGGCGCTGATCGACCGCATCCATGCCGCCAAGGCGGAGGGCGTGGGCGCGATCGTCATCAACCCGGGCGGCTACACCCACACCAGCGTCGCCTTGCGCGATGCGCTGGCCGGCGTGGCCATACCGTTTGTGGAAGTCCATATCTCCAATATCCACAAGCGCGAGCCGTTCCGCCACCAGTCCTACCTGTCGGACGTGGCCGTCGGAACGATTGCGGGCCTGGGAATCGAGGGCTATCGTCTAGCCATCGACTTCATGCTTAAAAAGCTTTAATCTACGTCATCTTCACGCAACTCCGGCGGATCACCGCAGATTCCCAGTCCGCCACCGCGTTCACACAACCTAGCACGACACAATAATTCCAAGGGGTTTTACATGGATCTACGAAAGCTCAAGACGCTGATCGACCTCGTCGCCGAGTCCGATATCGCGGAACTCGAAGTGACCGAAGGCGAGAGCAAGGTACGCATCGTCAAGTCGTCCGGCGTGCCGCAAAACCAGCTCGTGATGATGCCGCCGCAAGGCATGACCCAGCACTACGCGGCGCC
>NZ_SPVF01000105.1 GCF_004614185.1 Zemynaea arenosa
TGTTCGGATCTTGCTGCGTTGTCGACAAAGCGTTGTGTTTGTCAGCAGCAGAGAAACGAGATTATGGGCCTTCGGTCGCGACTCGTCAACACCTTTTTTGGGCCGTCTCACCGCATGCGCGCCGGGTCGAACTCCATCAAGGCGGACACGCCTGCCTCACCCTGCAGATCCGCGGAGCCGCGTTCGATGCGATTCGCGTTGTCGCCGCACCACTGGATCAGGTCCCGCGCCTTCTGGTTGCTGACCCACCCCAGCTGCGCCTCTGCCTGGGTTCGCGCCGTCTGCTCTATAGCCGCGCGTTCCTGGGGAGTGAACTCGTTCGCCAGGGCCGTCTGCGCCTTGCTGATCACGCTCTGGTTTCGCGAGAGCCATTTTTCCAGCGCCCTGGCGTAAAACATTTTATCGATAGCGCCGGTGCCGAAGCACATCGAACTGGACGACTCGAACAACGCCTTCTTGCCGAGCGCTGAACGGACACCCGGCGCCAGCAGCTCCTTCGCCGGCACCGGTTTCGCGGCGGGCGGGGCCGCAGGAGGTGGGGCGGTCCCCCGGGCGGGCTGTTTGACGCGCGCCGTTGCTGCCTGATTGGGCGCCTCTTCCCCCCACTCCTCATCATGCGGGTCAAGCTGCGGTGGCGCAGGCTTTGCCTTCTGCGCAGGCAGGATCGGCGTGGCCGGGGCGGGCATCGCCACACCCGCGCGCAGGACCTCGACTTTGGCGCTCGCCTCCAGGGGCGGGCGGTCCGAGTACGTCACCTTACCGTCGGGGCCGACGGATTTATAGACTTGGGCAGCGGCCACGCCCGCGACACCAAACAACGTCACACTCATCAGAAGACGCATCATCATTTGGCAACATTGCAATTTGGAAATCGAAATCGTACCGCAAGTCCAGCCCGTTTGTCCCCTTTAGTAGAATGCGCGGATGACGATCCTGCTTTCCACCCTCAACGCCCGCTACGCCCACGCCTCGCTGGGCCTGCGCTACCTGCTGGCCAACATGGGCGAGCTGAAGGGCGAAACGCGGCTGCAGGAATTCGTCATCGGAGCCAAGACGACCGAGATCGTCGAACGCATCCTGGCGCATGCGCCGCGGATCGTCGGCTTCGGCATCTATATATGGAATGTGGAGGAGACCACCCGCGTGGTCGCGATGCTCAAGCGCGTCGCGCCTCACATCACGGTCGTCCTAGGCGGTCCGGAAGTCTCGTACGAAACGGGCGAACAGGAGATCGTCAAACTGGCCGACTACGTGGTCACCGGCTGGGGCGAAGTCACTTTCCCCCAGCTGTGCCGCGCCATCCTGCACGGCCCGCAGCCGCTGATGAAGGTTCACGCCGGCGTGCAGCCGCCGATGGCAGACATCGCCCTGCCCTACGCGGAATACTCGGACGCAGACCTCGCCCACCGCACTCTCTACGTGGAAGCCTCGCGCGGCTGCCCCTTCAAGTGCGAGTTCTGCCTGTCTTCCCTCGACAAGACTGCCTGGCCGTTCCCGCTCGATGCCTTCCTCGCCGAACTGGAAAGCCTGTACCAGCGCGGCGCGCGCCTGTTCAAGTTTGTCGACCGGACCTTCAACCTGAACGTGAAGACCAGCATGCGGATCATGCAGTTCTTCCTCGATAAAATAGACGCCGCGCCGCACGACCCGGTCTACGCGCACTTCGAGCTGGTGCCCGACCACCTGCCGGACGCGCTGAAAGAGCAGATCGCGAAGTTTCCACCGGGCGCCCTCCAATTCGAGATCGGCATCCAGAGCTTCAACCCTGAAGTGCAGGCCAACGTCTCCCGCCGCCAGGACAATGCCAAGGCCGCCGCCAACATCCGCTGGCTCGCGTCGCAGTCGCACGCCCACCTGCACGTGGACCTGATCGCGGGCCTGCCCGGCGAAGACATCGACAGCTTCGCGCGCGGCTTCGACCAGCTATGGGCCCTGGGCCCGCACGAGATCCAGTTCGGCATCCTCAAGCGCCTGCGCGGCACGCCCATCATCCGCCACACGGAAAATTTCGGCATGGTGTATGACCCCTACCCGCCCTACACCATCCTGGCGACCGACCGCATTACCTTCACCGACATGCAGCGCCTGGTCCGCTTCGCCCGCTACTGGGACCTGGTCGCCAACTCCGGCCGCTTTACCCACACGCTGCCGGTGCTGCTGGCCGCTGCGCCGTTCGCGCAGTTCATGGCCTTTTCCGACTGGCTGTACGCGCACACGGACGCCACCCACCGCATCGCCCTGGACCGCCTGGCCAAGCTGGTGGAACAGTACCTGCGCGAGGCCCGCGCCTTGCCCGCGGAAGAAGCCCGCGCCCTGGTGGCGAGCGACATCGCCGGCAAGCACCGCGAGCCGCATGACAGCGCCGCCGCCCCGATACGCCAGGCCCGCCACCTGGCCGCCTGACGCCAGCGTACGTACAGTCCCGTGAACCCGGCGGCACGATAGCCGGGCCGCGTTGGCAGCCCATCCGAAAAGCTTTTACACTGGCGCAATGCGGATTGATAAAGCGCCAACTCTCAGCATCTCCCCCCAAAACGCCGGCGCGGCGCAATCGGTACTGGCCGAAGGCATCTGGCAGGTCCACGCCCTGGCCGACCATGGGCAGATCAAGGCGCTCACCCGCACTCTCGGCGCCCTCAAGCCCAGCGCCTCCACCATCGCCTGGGACCTGTCGCAGGTCGACAGCCTGGATCACATCGGCGCCCAGATGTTCTGGAATGCGTGGGGCCGGCACCGCCCCGCGCAGCTGACCCTCGCGCCAGGGCAGGAAGATATCTTCCACCGCATCGAGGCCGCGAGCATCACCGACATCCCCAAGGCCAAGCCCAGCCCCTTCAACCTGGTGATCAAGCTGGGGTTCGCGGTGCTGGCGTTCTGGGAGCACGTGCTGGGCTTCATCGGCCTGCTCGGCATCGTCACGCAGGACCTGTGGCGTTTCCTGAAGCGCCCGAGGGTCGGACCGTGGCGCGAGATCTCCGCCAACGTCTACCACGCCGGCTTCGAAGCGCTCGGCATCACCGCGCTGGTCGGGAGCCTGATCGGCGTGGTGCTGTCCTTTCTGTCGGCCCAGCAGCTGCGCACCTTTGGCGGCGATGCCTACCTGGTCAACATCCTCGGCATGAGCGTGATCCGCGAACTCGGTCCCCTGCTGGCCGCGATCCTGGTCGCGGGCCGCTCCGGCTCCTCCATTACCGCGCAGCTGGGCGTGATGCGCGTGACCGAGGAACTGGACGCGATGCTGGTGATGGGCATCTCGCACGGTTTCCGCCTGATCCTGCCGAAGGTGCTGGCCCTGGCCATTTCGATGCCGCTGCTGGTGGTGTGGACCGATACCATGGCGCTCCTGGGTGGCATGGTCGCGGCGAAGATCGAACTGGGGCTTTCGGCCCGCTACTTCGTCAGCAAGCTGCCGGACGCGGTGCCGATCGCGAACTACTTCATCGGCCTGGGCAAGGGTGCGGTGTTCGGCATGCTGATCGCACTGGTGGCCTGCCACTTCGGCATGCGCATCAAGCCGAATACCGAGAGCCTTGGCCAAGGCACCACCACCTCGGTGGTCACCGCCATCACCATCGTGATCCTGGCGGATGCCGTGTTCGCGATCGTGTTTTCCGGCGTGGGGTTCTACCGATGAGCGACTTCGTCGAACGCCGCGCCAAGCCGCGCCTGACCAAAAAGCCGGAGCACGAGGTCGGGCCGCCGGTGGTCGAGATCACGAACCTGACCACGAAGTTTGGCCGCACTGTGGTGCACCAGGACCTGAACCTCAAGGTCTACCAGGGCGAGATCCTGTCCATCGTCGGCGGTTCCGGCACCGGCAAGACGGTGCTGCTGCGCCAGATGCTGGGCCTCGAACATCCGAGCAGCGGTTCCGTGTGCGTGTTCGGCGAGGACATCTCGCACGCCGACGCGCAACAGCTGCAGCGCATGCGCAACCACTGGGGCATGCTGTTCCAGCAAGGCGCCCTGTATTCCGCGCTGACGGTATTCGACAACATCGCCCTGCCCATGCGCGAGCTGCGCGCGCTGCCGGAGGACGTGATCCGCGACGCCGTGCTGCTGAAGATGTCGATGGTCGGCCTGGGACCGGACCAGGCGGCCAAGATGCCGTCCGACCTTTCCGGCGGCATGATCAAGCGCGCCTCCTTGGCGCGCGCCCTGGCCCTGGAACCGCAGCTGCTGTTCCTCGACGAACCCACCGCAGGCCTGGACCCGGATCTTTCGGACAGCTTCGTGGAGCTGATCCAGACCCTGCACGCGGAGCTGGGGCTGACCGTGGTGATGGTGACGCACGACCTGGACACACTGTTCGCGCTGTCGCACCGAATCGCCGTGCTGGCCGAAAAACATGTGATCGCGGTCGGACCGGTCCGCGACATCCTGAAGGTGGACCACCCGTTCATCAAACATTTCTTCCTCGGCGGGCGTGGCAAACGCGCCGTGCAGGTGCTCGACAGCGAGCCCGCGCCGGGACCGGAGCACTGACATGGAAAACCGTTCGCATGCCCTCATGACGGGCTTCTTCACCATCGCGCTGGTCCTGGCCGCGATCCTGGCCGGCTTCTGGTTCAACCACGACAGCACCAAGCGCGTGCCTTACGTGATCGCGACCACGCAGTCGATCCCCGGCCTCAATCCCCAGGCCACGGTGCGCTACCGCGGGCTGGAGGTGGGCAAGGTAGACACCATCGACTTCAATCCACGCAAGTCGGGCGAGATCCTCATCAGCCTCCTGCTCGATCCGGATACGCCCGTCACCACCTCCACCTACGCGAGCCTGGGCTATCAGGGCGTGACCGGTATCGCCTACATCCAGCTCGATGACGAGCGCACCGGGTCTCCACTGCTCAAGAGCGACAAGGACCGGGTGGCCGCGATCCCGCTGCGCCCGGGCTTCCTCGATCAGCTGGAAAAGCGCGGCAAGGCGATCCTGGAACTGGCGGAAAGCTTCAGCCGCCGCGCCAACGAGGCGCTCGGCCCCGAGAACCAGGCCGCGCTGAAGTCCACGCTGAAGAACATGAGCGAAGCCTCGGAGCGCATTGCCCAGATTCCGGATGAACTGGAACCGGCGATAAAGCAGCTGCCGGAGCTGACCCGCAACGCCAACCGCGCCGCCGCCAGCGTGGCCAAGGCGGCCGACGACTACGACAAGCTGGCGGTCACCCTCAATTCGCCCGAGGGCCCGATCGCGCGCCTGACCACCACCGTGGACAAGGTCAGTGGCTCGGTCGAAGGCATCGCCGCCAATATCGAACTGCAAACGCTGCCGCACATCGTGTCCATGGCCGACGAGGCCAAGACCTCGCTGCGTGCGGTCAAGCGCACCGTCAACACCATCAGCGACCGGCCGCAAAGCCTTCTGTTCGGGTCTCCGTCCGCGCCACCGGGGCCGGGCGAACCCGGGTTCGCGCCGCCGCCCGCCAAATAAGAACAAGGAACCGTCATGAAACGATCGTCTCGCCTGCTTTCGCTGCTCGTCCTCTCGCTGTCCGTGCTGCTGGCCGGCTGCGGCTCCGCCTCACGCAAGTCCGTCGACCAGTACGACTTCGGTCCGCTGCCCGATGCGGGCGTCGCTGGCGCCACCATGCCCAGCAGCCTGCCTGCCATTGTGATTCCGGACGTGACCGGGCCGGCCTGGCTGGACACGCAGACCATGGTCTACCGCTTGAACTACGCCGACCCGCTGCAGGCCCGCCCCTACACCGCCAGCCGCTGGTCCGCCACACCGCTGCAGCTGATCACCCAGCGCCTCAAGTCGCGCATCGCGCAGTCGGGCGCGCGCGTGCTGTCCACGACCGATGCGTCGGCGGGCGAACTCCTGCTGCGCATCGAGGTGGATGACTTCTCGCACACCTTCGACAGCAACCAGCAGAACGTCGGCAGCGTGGTGCTGCGCGCCTCCCTGTTCGACGGCCGCAAGTTCCTGGACCAGAAGACCTTCGTGCGCAAGACTCCTTCCACCAGCGCGGATGCCGCCGGCGGCGTGCGGGCCCTGGCTGCATCGACGGATGCGGTGGCCGCGGATATCATGGCATGGATCTCGTCACTCCCGCTGCGCCGCCCATGACCGACCCGGACCCGGTGGCGCTGCCCGCGCCGGCCCGGCCGTCCCCGGTGTCGCGGGCCGCGCTGCTCGCCTATCTGCTGCTGATCGTCTACGCCAGCTGGTTTCCGTTCAGCGGATGGCGCAGCAGCGGCCTGTCGCCGCTCGCCTTTTTCAACCTGCAGATGCCGCGCTACTGGACCGCGTTCGACCTGATCGTCAACGTGATCGGCTACATCCCGCTCGGCATCCTGCTGGTGTTCTCGCTGTACCCGCGCCTGCGCGGCGCGTGGGCGGTGCTGGTGGCGGCCCTCCTTGGCATCCTGGTCTCCGGCGCGATGGAAGTGGTGCAGAACTACCTGCCCAGCCGCGTGCCCTCCAACCTGGACCTGCTCACCAATTCCAGCGGATGCCTGATCGGCGCCTGCCTCGGTGCGGCCGGTGCGCGCACTTACCTGGACCGCGGCCGCCTGTACCGCCTGCGCGCGCGCTGGTTCGGCACGCATGCGAGCCAGGGCCTGGTGCTGCTGGCCCTCTGGCCGCTGGCCCAGATCTACCCGCAGAACTACCTGTTCGGCCATGGCCAGGTCCTGCCGATCATTTCCGACTGGCTGAGCGAATGGCTGGACATGAACATCGACCTCACCACTATGATCCGCGGCGACACCGCGCTCACGGCCGAGCAGTACTGGCTGTCCGAGACCATCATCACCGCCTGCGGGCTCACGGGCGCGGTGCTGGCCATGCTGTGCCTCATGCGGCGCGGCGCACCGCGCGCCATCCTGATCGCCGCGCTGATCGGCGCGGCGCTGGTGTTCAAGGCCATGGCCAGCGCCGTGCTGTTCACGCCCGATAACGCGTGGGTGTGGATCACGCCCGGCGCGCAGGGCGGCTTCATCATCGGTGTGATCATGCTGTCAGGCCTGGTGTTCGCGCCCCAGGTGGCGCAGCGGCGTCTGGCCGTGCTCACGCTGCTCATCAGTCTCCTGGTGGTCAACACGATCCCGGCGAACCCCTACTTTGTGAATACGCTGCAGGCCTGGGTGCAGGGCAAATTCCTGAACTTCAACGGTGCGGCCCAGTTCCTGAGCCTTCTCTGGCCGTTTTTCGCGCTCTGGTACCTGCTGCTGCCCTCCCACAAGCTCAATCGCTCCTGATCCGGAGCCGGAAGCGCGTATCATTGCAGTCTTAGCCGAATGAATGAGCAGGTCCCATCATGAGCGATGAATCTTTTTACAAGCACCACGTCTTCTTTTGCATGAACGTCCGCGAGGACGGGCGGCGCAGCTGCGGCGAACACGGCGCCGCCGACGCGCAGAAGCATGCCAAGAAGCGCATCAAGCAGATGGACATGAACGGCCAGGGCAAGGTGCGCATCAACCAGTCCGGGTGCCTGGACCGCTGCGAGGAAGGCCCCTGCCTGGTGGTCTATCCAGAAGGCGTCTGGTACACCTACGTCGACACCGAAGACATCGATGACATCATCGACAGCCACCTGATTGGCGGGAAGCCGGTCGACCGTCTGAAAATCTGAAGCACTGAATGAACAAGCAATCCGAGAAATTCACCCTGCAAGGCGGGGCGGGCGCGATGGAGTGCGTGCTCGATATCCCCGAAGGCACACCGCGCGGCGTCGCACTGGTCGCGCATCCGCACCCGCTGTATGGCGGGGCGATGGACAACAAGGTCACAGTCACGCTGGCGCGCACCTTCCTCGCGCTCGGCTACGTGGCCGTGCGCTTCAACTTCCGTGGCGTTGGCAAGTCGGAAGGCGTGCATGACGACGGCCGCGGCGAGACCGACGACATGTACCTCATGTGGCAGCACATGCGGGCCCGCTTCCCGGACCTGCCGGTGGCGCTGTCCGGCTTTTCGTTCGGGACCTTCGTGCAGGCCACGCTGCAGCAGCGCCTGTTGGCCGAGGGCGCCCCGGCCGAACGCCTGGTGCTGGTCGGGACCGCGGCCGGCAAGTGGGCCGTGCCGGAAGTCCCGCAGGACACCATCCTGATTCATGGAGAAGTGGACGACACCATCACCCTGACCGCGGTGCTGGACTGGGCCCGTCCGCAGGACATCCCGGTGATCGTGATCCCGGGCGCCGACCACTTCTTCCATCGCAAGCTTGGCCACATCAAGACGCTCGTCACCCAGATGTGGCGCCGTCCGGACGAAACCGCCCTTTCCGAATAACCTTTGTTGAACCACGCTTTTACGACATGAAGAAACTGATTGCCGCAGTCGCCACCAGCGTACTGCTGATCTCCGCGCCCGTGATGGCGCAGACCGTCCCCGTTCCCACCATCGCGGCCAAGTCGTGGATCCTGCTGGATGCCACCTCCGGCCAGGTGATCGCCGCGCAGGATCCGACCGCGCGCGTGGAACCGGCCTCGCTCACCAAGATCATGACCGCGTACGTGGTGTTCGAGGCGCTGCGCGAAAAGCGCGTGACGCTGGAGCAGATGGTCAACGTCTCGGTGCGCGCCTGGAAGGTCGATAACTCCAGCTCCAAGATGTTCATCGACCCGGCCACGCCGGTCTCCATCAAGGACCTGCTGTATGGCCTGATGATCCAGTCGGGGAATGACGCGGCGGTGGCGCTGGCCGAGGCGGTCGCGGGCGACGAAGCGACCTTCGTCTCGCTGATGAACCGCGACGCGGAACGCATGGGCCTCAAGAACACCCACTTCGCCAATCCGCATGGCCTGCCGAGCCCCGAGAACTACACGACCGCGCAGGACCTGGCCACGCTGGCCTCGCACATCATCAGCGAGTACCCGGAGTTCTACAAGATCGACTCGATCAAGGAATTCACGTACAACAAAATCAAGCAGCAGAACCGTAATCGCCTGCTGTGGCTCGACCCGAGCGTGGACGGCATGAAGACCGGCCACACCGACAGCGCGGGCTACTGCCTGATCGCCTCGGCCCACCGCCCGAACGGCAAGATGGGTGAGCGCCGCCTGATCACCGTGGTGATGGGCACCAATTCGGATGCGACCCGCACCTCGGAAAGCCAGAAGCTGCTGAACTGGGGCTTCCAGAACTTCGACACCGTGCGCCTGTACAGCAAGGGCCAGCCGATCGCCGAACCAGAGATCTGGAAAGGCTCGCAGAGCACCGTGAAGATCGGCTTCATGAATGACGTGCTGGTGACGGTGCCGAAGGGCGTGGCAGGCAAGATGAAGCCGGTCCTGGAGCGCAAGGATCCGCTGGTCGCGCCGGTGGCCCGCAATGGCCGCGTGGGCACGCTGAAGATGGTCGTCGATGGCAAGCCGCTGCTGCAGCTGCCGGTGGTGTCGCTGGAAGATGTGTCGCAGGCCTCGATCATCGGGCGTGCGTGGGACTCGATGCGGCTCTGGATGAAGTGATTCCGGCCCGGCCGGGCAAGTACAATAGTTTCCTGTCAACATCAAGATAGGAGCTGACATGGTACGCGGCCCGGCTGTGCTGAAACTCGTTTATATCGTCGTCGCGGTGGTGGTGCTGCTCATGCTGGCGCCGTTCGCCACCGTCCCCTCCGGGCACCGCGGCGTGCTCACGACTTTCGGCAGTCCGTCCGAACAGGTCTACACCGAAGGCATCCACTTCCGCTGGCCCATCGCGCAGAAGATGAATCTCGTGAACGTCTCCATCCAGAAGGGTGAGGGCGAAGGCGAGGCGGCCTCCAAGGATCTGCAGACGGTCCACACCCGCGTCGCCATCAATTACCACGTGCGGCCCGATGCTGCGGTCACCGTGTTCCGCGACCTCTCCAACGAGCCGGGCGAACGGATCATCGTGCCGGCGGTGCACGAGGCGGTGAAGGCTGTCACCGCGCGCTTCACGGCCGAGGAGCTGATCTCCAAGCGCGCCCTGGTCCGCGACGACATCGTGACCGCGCTGCGCGACCGCATGGCGCGCCATGGGCTGGTGGTCGATGAATTCTCGATCATCAACTTCAACTTCTCCAAGACCTTCAATGAAGCCATCGAAGCCAAGACCACGGCCGAACAGCTGAAGATGAAGGCGGAGCGCGACCTGCAGCGGATCGAGGTGGAAGCCCAGCAGCGCATCGCCCGCGCGAAGGCCGAGGCGGAGTCGCTGGCCCTGCAGCGGCAGCAGGTCACGCCCGAACTCCTGCGCCTGCGCGAAACCGAAAACCAGGCCCGCGCCATCGAAAAGTGGGACGGCCACCTGCCCACCACCACCGGCGGCGCCATCCCCTTCATCAATGTCGCTGGCGCGCGCGAAGCGGCCAGGCCTTAAACCGGCTTAAGGACATTCCGTCCGCATTCGGGGATAGTCGTTCTGATCACACAGGACGACTCCATGAATGCCAATGTCAATGCCAAAGAAACGATAATCGGCGCGCCGCTGCTGCCTCCGCAGGAGGTATCGGTGGACGTGCTGCTGGAAAAATACGCCAAGGGCGATGAGCGCGACGTCGCGGACGTGCGCGCACGCGTGGCCCGCGCCCTCGCCTATCTCGAACCCGAACCGGATCGCGCGCGTCATGAGGTGCGCTTCCGCTGGGCCCTCGATCACGGCTTCGTGCCTGCGGGGCGGATCAATTCCGCCGTCGGCCTGGGCATGAAGGCCACGCTCATGAACTGCTTCGTGCAGCCGGTCGGCGATGCCGTCACCGGGGAGCAGGACGGCCTGCCAGGCATCTACACGGCGCTGGCGGAAGCGGCGGAGACCATGCGCCGCGGCGGTGGCGTCGGCTATGACTTCAGCGCCATCCGCCCCGCCGGGGCCCGGGTGCGCGGTACGCAATCACGTGCGTCCGGGCCGGTGTCGTACATGGAGGTGTTTGACTCCTCCTGCCGTACGGTGGAATCGGCGGGCGCGCGGCGCGGCGCGCAAATGGGCGTGCTGCGGATCGACCACCCGGACATCGAACGCTTCGTGGCCGCCAAGGACCAGGGCGGATTCTCGAACTTCAATCTCTCGGTCGCGGTGACGGACGCGTTCATGCACGCCGTGGTCACCGACCAGCCGTTCGAGCTGGTCCACGCCGCCGAGCCGGGCGCCGACGACATCGCGGCCGGCGCGCACCAGCGCGAAGATGGCCTGTGGGTGTACCGCGAGGTCCGCGCGCGTGAGCTGTGGGAGCGCATCATCCACTCCACCTACGACCACGCTGAACCCGGCGTCCTGTTCATCGACCGCATCAACGCCGAAAACAACCTGTACTACGCGGAGGAGCTGCGCGCCACCAACCCGTGCGGCGAACAGCCCCTCCCCGCCTACGGCTGCTGCGACCTCGGTTCGCTGAACCTGACCTGCTTCGTGCGCGATCCATTCGGCGCCGCGCCGGAGTTCGACTTTGCGCAGATGCGCGAAGTGGCAGCGGTGGCGGTGCGCATGCTGGACCTGGTGCTGGACGCCACCGAGTGGCCGCTGCCGCAGCAGGCCGAGGAAGCGCGCACCAAGCGCCGCGTAGGCCTCGGCTTCCTGGGCCTGGGCAGCGCACTGGTGATGCTTGGGCTGCGCTACGACGCCAATGCCGGCCGGGTGTTCGCCGCCCGCGTCGCGCGCGAGCTGCGCGATGCTGCGTATGCGGCGTCGGTGGAACTGGCCAGGGAGAAGGGCGCGTTCCCGCTGTTCGATGCGGAGAGCTACCTGGATGGGCAGTTCGTGCGCCGCTTGCCGGACGAGCTGCGCGCCGCCATCGCGCAGCATGGCATCCGCAATTCACACCTGCTGTCGATCGCGCCCACCGGGACCATCACGCTGGCGTTTGCGGACAACGCGTCCAACGGCATCGAGCCCGCGTTCTCGTGGGTCTACCAGCGCCGCAAGCGCATGCCGGATGGGTCGTTACGCAGCTACGAGGTGGCGGATCACGCCTGGCGCCTGTACCGGCACCTTGGCTTCGACACCGCCGAACTGCCGCCGCAATTCGTCACCGCGCTGGAGATGACGGCGCTGGACCATCTGCGCATGATGGAGGCGGTGCAGCCGTTCGTGGACACGGCCATCTCCAAGACCGTCAACGTGCCCGAATACTATCCCTTCGAGGACTTCCGCGACCTGTACACGCTGGCATGGCAGGGTGGGCTCAAGGGCTTGGCCACTTACCGCCCCAATTCGGTGCTGGGCAGTGTGCTGAGCGTGGCGCCTACTACCCCCGTTCCTGCGGCATCGGCCGTGGTGCCGGATGACGACCCGTTGCGCAAACGCTTCGACACGCGCCCGATCGGTGAACTGGATTCAGTGACGTCCAAGGTCGAGTACTGGACACAGGAAGGCAAGCGTGCCGTCTACCTGACGGTGAGCTTCATCCGCGCCGAGGGCGCCTTGGATGGGCAGCCGGTCGCCATCGAGCGGCCATTCGAATTCTTCATGCCGGCCAACCAGCGCAGCGACGGGCAGCAGTGGATCACGTCGTCCATGCGGCTGCTGTCGATGGCGGCGCGCGCAGGCGGCTCGGTGGCCAAGGCGCTGGCCAACATGCGGGAGGTGGTGTGGGAGAAGGGGCCGGTGCGCTGCGGCCACCTGACGCGCGAGGATGGCGTGCAGGTGCCGGTGTATCACGACTCCGAGGTCGCGGCGATCGCCTTCATGCTGCAGCGGATGCTGATCCGGCGCGGTTTCCTCGATGCGCAGGGCAACCAGGTGCCGGTGGCGGACCTGGCGCGCGTCTTTGCGGAGCGCGGCGCAGCGGCGGTGGCGGTGGCCAGCGCGCCGGTGCCGTCCAGTGGTGATGTGCCGAGCTACGTCCCGGTGGCCAAATGCCCGGAATGCGGTGCCCGCGCGCTGCGCAAGGTGGATGGCTGCACGCGCTGCACCGAGTGCCACTACGTTGGTGGCTGCGGCTGAGGCCCCGGCCTTTAAATCGTGCGCGAATACTGCATGCGGGTCAAAGGAATGGCCCGCGGCTTCCCGAAGTACTTATCGAAGACCATGCAGATATTGCGGATCAGGAGGCGGCCTTTCGGCGTGACGCGAATGCCTTGCGCATCGAGGTCGAGCAACCCGTCCTGTGCCATCGTCTCAAGCTTCGGTAATTCGGGAGCAAAGTACTCTCCGAAATCGATGCCGCGCCGCTCGCCCAGCGCCCGCGTGTCCAGCGCAAAGTCGCACATCAGCTGCTGGATCACATCGCGACGCAGGAAGTCGTCCTCGTTCATCGCCAGGCCGCGCGCCACGGGCAGCTCGCCCTTGTCGATACGGGCGTAATACGCTTCCAGCGACTTCTCGTTCTGCGCATAGGTGCCGTCCACCGCGCTGATGGCCGACACGCCGCACGACACCATGTCGGTATCCGCATGCGTGGAATAGCCCTGGAAATTGCGGTGCAAGGTGCCATCGCGCTGTGCGCGCGCCAGCTCATCGTCCGGCCGCGCGAAGTGGTCCATGCCGATGTAGACATAGCCCGCCGCCGTCAGGCGTTCGATGCACAGGCCCAGCATGGCCAGCTTGGTCGGGGCATCCGGCAGGTCCTCGTCGCGGATCAGCTTTTGCGACTTGAACATCTGCGGCATGTGTGCGTAGTTGTAGACCGAGATGCGGTCCGGCGCCGCGGCCACCACCTTGTCCAAAGTGCTCGTCATGGTCCGCGTGTTTTGCAGGGGCAGGCCATAGATCAAGTCGATGCTGATCGAGCGGAAGCCCGCTTCGCGTGCGGCGGTGATCGCATCCACCGTCATCGCCTCCGGCTGGATGCGGTTGACGGCGCGCTGCACATCGTCGTCGAAATCCTGCACGCCGAGACTCAAACGATTGAAGCCCTGGCGGCGCAGGGAGCGGATCCGCTCCGGGTCCACCGTGCGTGGATCAATCTCGATGGAATACTCCCCAGTAGTATCTGGCGCAAAGTCGAAACGCGCGCGCATGTAATCCAGCAGATCGCCCATCTGCTCATCGCTCAGATAAGTCGGCGTGCCGCCACCGAAGTGCAGCTGTTCGACCCGCCCCTTGCCCGCAAACAGCGCGGCCTGCATGTCGATCTCGCGCTTCAGGTAGCCCAGGTAGATCACCGCCTTCTCGCGGTTGGTGGTGATGATCTTGTTGCACGCGCAGTAGTAGCACAGCGACTGGCAGAACGGGATGTGCACGTACAGCGACAACGCGCGGCCGCCCGGCTTGAGGCGCGTGGCGGCGCTGGCGTAGTCCGGCGCGCGGAAGGCGTCGGTGAAGCGGTCCGCGGTGGGATACGATGTGTAGCGCGGGCCGTTCTGGCTCATGCGCGCAATAAGGTCGGCATCGAATTCGATGGCATGCATGGTGTGACTCCTTGGTGCCGTCGCCTGATCAGCCTTCACGGCCATCCGCACGCGGTGCGGTCAGGTAGGGCAGGTAAATCGAGAGGTAGGTGACGAACGCGGTGCTCCAGCAGGCTGCGGCCAGCACCAGCAGCGGCGTGCGGGCGTCCGGCAGGATGGCGGCGGCAAAGCGCACCACAACGGCAGCTTGCACCAGCGTGTACATCAGCGTCTCGCCGCGGCCTGCCTTGAGCGGACGGCCGGTGTGGCCCAGCGCGGTGCGCGTGATCATGCCGGCGATGAGACCGGCCAGTGCGCCCACGGCCAGCACGTGCACCGCGGCGCTGAGCGCGACCACGCCGAACTGCGCCAGCGCGAGCAGTACAAAGCCAAGCGGAATCCAGGCGTACGAGATATGCAGGATCCACACCAGCGGATTGCGCCAGGTGCGCCACGGCTGCCAGCCGATCAGGCGCAGGCCCTGGGCCGCGGCGGCGGAGAGCGCGAACCCGGCCACCATCGGTGCGGGCAGGCCGCAGGCCCACACCAGACCTGCGACGGCGGTGAAGCCCAGCGCGATCTTGTCGCGGCGCGCATCCTGCACCGGCTTGGTGCCGGGGACGCCGTTGGCGGTGAACATGGGGATCACGCGCCCGCCGATGACGACCTCGATCACCACCACCAGCATGATGGCCGCATGTACAGGGCGCAGCGGATCGACGGCTAGCCAGCCTTGCGCGGCGGCGTGATAGAGCACATTCGACAAGGTGAGGAGGCCGAGCAGCACGATCAGGAACATGTTGCGGCGATTGCCCGACTCCTTGAGCACGCGGTACAGCGGATATCCTGCCACCGGCAAGAAGGCCACATCAACCAGCACCGCCAGCAGCGGCGGCGCGGCCAGCATGGCCACGCGGCCCGCCAGCCACACGCCCGCGATGGCGGCCAGCTGCTTGCCGCGCGGGGTCCACAGGCCGGTCCAGTTGCGGCCCGCTGTGTACAGGAAGCCAATCACCACGGCCAGGACGAAGCCGTACACCATCTCGTGCATGTGCCACAGCATGTCGATCCGCGCGGGCATGCGCAGGCCGGCCTGCGCCGCGACCCACAGCGGCACGCTCAACGCGGCGAAGGCGGCGGCCAGCAGGTAGAACGGGCGGAAGCCCAGGGCAAACAGCGCCGGCCCACCGGCGTCGCGCGGCGTCCGCGCTTCTTCAATCGTCAGGAGTGACATGTGAGGCCTCGTCTAAAAGATGCATTTACGGAGCATCTTAAGACTGGCCCATGGCAGCCGCAATCGCAAAAAGTCCAGATTGTGGCGCCGCTAAAGCTTTTCGTCAGCGCTTGATCTGGATCATTTACGGACTAGGCGCTCTTGCGGCGTACTGTGGTGATCTTCACCGGCACCGCCTTGATGGCACCGGGCACCGCGCCATGCTTGCCCTTGCGCGGAACCTCGCGCTTGACCATGTCCGCCAAGGTGGCGCCATCCAGCTCGCGCATGAAGCTGTCCGTGGCGCGCCCCAGCAGGGACTTGAGCGCACAGGCGGACGAATACGCGCAGGCCGCAGCCGATTTGTCGAAGCAGGCCGCCATGTGGAAATCCGTCTCCGTATGCCGCACCACCTCTCCGATCACGATGTCCTCCGGCTCCATGCCGAGCCGCAGGCCGCCCGCGCGCCCGCGCACTGTTTCGACATAGCCGAGATGGCCGAGGTGGTTCACCACCTTGGTGAGGTGGTTGCGCGCGATGCCGTGATCGTCCGCGATGTCGCTAATGGTGACCAGGCGGTCCCGGTTCATCGCGAGATACATGAGGGTACGAAGGGCGTAATCAGTGAAGGAAGTGAGTCGCATGGGGTGGCCCTGGTTGATCCGCGTTGCATGGAGACGGCATGAATTCTACGCCCAGACGATCTAGATCAAGGACATCGCATAAACATGTATTTGAGGTGCCTCAAATCGAAAACATGCACCTAGAATCCACCTTAACCGCACCCGGCAGCAAATCTGCCAGTGCGAATTTTTGATCATTCAACAAGGACAATAGCCATGCATGCGACACGCAAACTATGGACCTGGCTTGCGATCATCTGCGTACTTTCCTTCGCCACGCTGCTGTTCGTGGGACGGGAAATCTACCTGAAGGCGCCGCCAATCCCGCACACCATCCAAGACACCAACGGTCATGCCCTGTACTCGGGCGACCAGGTCAAGCTCGGGCAACAGGCCTGGCTGTCCGCCGGCGGCCAGCAGCTCGGCACTGTGTGGGGCCACGGCAGCTACGTGGCGCCCGACTGGTCGGCCGACTGGCTGCACCGCGAGGCGCTGGCCCTGCAGGATATCTACGCCAAGCGCGATTACGCCAAGCCCTACGCCAGCCTGGACGCCGCCGAAAAAGGCCGCGTCGACGCCCTGGTGAAGGGTGAACTGCGCCGCAATTCGTACGATGCCGCCACCGACACCCTGACCCTGTCGAACGACCGGGCCGCCGCCGTGCGCGCCGTGGCAGAGCACTACATCGCCCTGTTTGGCAGCGATCCGAAGCTGGACAAACTGCGCGAACAGTACGCGATGGCATCCGGCTCCCTGCCGAACGCCAATGAGCGCGACGCGCTGACCGGCTTCTTCTTCTGGTCCTCGTGGGCCGCTGCCGCCGACCGCCCGGGCGAGACCGGTCTGTCCTACACCAGCAACTGGCCGCACGAGCCGCTGGTCGGTAACACCCCGACCGCCGGTGCGGGCATCTGGTCGGTCGCGTCCATCATCCTGATGATCGGCGCTATCGCCGGCATGATCTTCTTCCACTCCCGCGAGAAGGAAGAAGACGATCCGGCCCCGCCGAAGGACGACCCGCTGTTCAACCTGAAGGCCACGCCTTCGATGAAAGCGACCCGCAAATACTTCTACGTGGTGATTGGCCTGATTCTGGCGCAGGTGGGCCTGGGCGTGGTGACCGCGCACTACTCGGTGGAAGGCCACAGCTTCTTCGGCATTCCGCTGGGCGACGTGCTGCCGTTCACCGTCAGCCGCACCATGCACACCCAGTTCGCCGTGCTGTGGATCGCCACCGCGTGGCTGGCCACCGGCCTGTATATCGCCCCGGCCATCTCGGGCTACGAGCCGAAGTTCCAGAAGCTGGGCGTGAACGTGCTGTTCTACGCGCTGCTGTTCATCGTCGTCGGTTCCACCGTCACCGGCTGGCTCGGCACCCTGCAGCACCGCGGCGTGGACTTCGCCTTCTGGCTCGGCAACCAGGGCCTGGAATTCACCAGCATGGGCCGCATCTGGCAGTACCTGCTGTTCGTCGGCCTGCTGTTCTGGGCCTTCCTGCTCGGCCGCGGCCTGTGGCCCGCACTGCGCAAGCCGTCCGAGAGCCGTGGTCTGATCGCCATGGTGTTCCTGGCCGCGCTGTGCATCGGCGGCTTCTACGCCACCTCGCTGACCTGGAGCCAGCACACCCACTACTCGATGATCGAGTACTGGCGCTGGTGGCTGGTCCACCTGTGGGTGGAAGGGTTCTTCGAAGTCTTCGCCACCGCCGTCATCGCCCTGCTGTTCACCCGCCTGGGCCTGATTCGCGCCGCCACCGCCAACAGCGCCATCGTGCTGGAGACCATCGTGTTCCTGTTCGGCGGCATCCTGGGCACCCTGCACCACCTGTACTTCACCGGCACCCCGACCGCGGTCATCGCGATCGGCGCCATGTTCTCGGCGCTGGAAGTGGTGCCGCTGTCGATGATCGGCGTGGAAGCGTACCGCAACTACCAGCGTTCCAAGGCCGCACCGTGGGTCGCCAACTACAAGTGGGCCATCCTGTGCTTCATTGCCGTGGGCTTCTGGAATACCGTGGGCGCCGGCCTGCTGGGCTTCTCGATCAACACCCCGATCGCGCTGTACTACATGCAGGGCCTGAACATGACCGCGGCCCACGGCCACGCTGCCCTCTTCGGCGTGTACGGCATGCTGGGTATCGGCCTGATGCTGTTCTGCCTGCGCGGCCTGTCCGACCGCCTGGCCTGGTCCGACAAGCTGCTGGCCCCGATGTTCTGGCTCCTGAACATCGGCCTGGCGATGATGGTCTTCATGGCGCTGGTCCCGGCAGGTATCTACCAGGCCTGGGCTGCGATCTCCAAGGGCATGTGGTTCGCCCGCTCGCCGGAGGTGATCCACTCGCCGTTCATGGAGAACATGGTGTGGCTGCGCGTGCCGGGTGACATCGTGTTCGCCATCGGCTGCCTGTTCCTCGCCCTGTTCGCCGTGCGCCTGCTGACCAAGGCACGCAAGCAGGAGACGGTGGAAGCCATCGCCAAAACCGCCGTAGCGAAAGAAGCAGCGTAACCCCCGAACGCCGGCGCGACCCACAGTCCCGCCGGCGTTTTTGCTTTATGGAGGCTCATCATGAGGCTCACCGAACACACCGACTATGCCTTGCGCGTCCTGATGTACCTGGGCGGCACCGGCGACCGGCTGGCCACCATTGAAGAAGTGGCGGACATGCACGGCATCTCGCGCAATCACCTGACCAAGGTGGTCCACCGCCTGGGGCGCGCGGGCTTCGTCAAGACCGTGCGCGGACGCGCCGGCGGCATGCGCCTGGCGCGCGATCCGTCTTCCATCATGGTGGGCGAGGTGGTGCGCGTGACCGAGCCTGATTTCCGCATCGTCGAATGCCTGGACGACGAGAACAACGAATGCCCGATCGCCTCCACCTGTGCGCTCAAATGCGTGCTCGGGAAGGCCACCAACAGCTTCCTGCGGGAGCTGGACCGCATTCCGCTCTCCAGCGTGATGCAGCAACCGAAGCTCCTGACATGAGCGCGGCCCCTCTCGACCTGCGCGGCCTGGAGCCGCCGGAACCACTCGAACGCACGCTCGATGCGCTCGACTTTCTCACCGACGGCGACGCGCTCGTGATCCTGCTGGAACGCGAACCGCATCCGCTGTACCGCATCCTGCAGCGCAACGGCTACCGCTACGAAGCCGAGTGGCGCACGCCGGGCTGCTGCGCGATCACGATCCGCCGGGCCGCGTAAGTGCGGCGCGCGCTGGACTTTTCCCATACTCCTGGGCCGGCACTGCCGCTGGCCTTTCTGCTGGCTGCTCCGTGGTTTGGAGCGGCCGCTGGCTTTTTAATCGCCTGGTGCGGACCTGCGCTCTTTGCGTCCCGTTGGACGGGCGGTGCGCTGGCGGTCACTCACCTGCTCACGCTGGGATTCCTGGCGATGACGATGTGCGGGGCACTGCTGCAGATGCTGCCGGTAGTGGCGGGATTGCGCCTGCGTGGGCCGGTGCGGTTCATGCCGCTGGCGGCGTTGCTGCTGGCTCTCGGCACGCTGCTGCTGGTGGCGGGGTTCCTGAGCGGAGGCACGTTCCTGTTTGCTGCGGCCGCGGTGCTGCTGGCGGCGGCGTTCGGCTTGCTGCTGGCCTGTTTGGCAAGAACTTTATTCGTGCGCGAGGTGGCGGCGCCGGTGGCCGACATTGTGCGCGGAATGCGCGGGGCAGTGCTGGCGCTGATGCTGACCGTGGGGTGCGGACTGCCGCTTGCCGTGTGGCTGGCGGGCGGCCCGGCGGTGCCCGCGGTACGGCTGACCGATGTGCATGCGGGGCTGGGGCTCGCAGGATGGGTGCTGACGCTGGTGGTGGCGGTGTCGTTCCAGGTGCTGCCGATGTTCCAGGCGACGGCACTGTATCCGCGCGGCGCCACACGGTGGATCGTGCCAGCGCTGGCCGTGACGCTGCTGGCATGGACGACATTGCATTGGTTGCCACTCGCTGCCGCAGGCTCCGTAGACGCGGGCATGTGGGACGCGAACTGGCTGGCCCGCTGCGGAGGCGCGGGCGTCGCGGCGGCGTATGCGGTTGTGAGCTTGCGGCTGCTGTGGCGGCGGAGGCGGGGGAAGGTGTCGGCGTCGACCGGGTACTGGTATCTGGCGCTGGCCGCACTGGGCGCCGGGGCGATCTTGTTCGCGTGGCCGAACGGCCGCGGTGGCGAAGGCGATGACGCGCGTGCGCTGGCGGTGGGTGTGCTCTTTATCGGCGGCTTCGCGATGGCGGCCGTGAACGGGATGCTCTACAAGATCGTGCCCTTCCTGATCTGGCACCAGCTGCAGGAGCGCGCCACGACAGGCACGCGGGTACCGAAGATGACCGAGATGGTGACCGAAACCGCGCTGCGCATCCAGTTCGGCTGCCACGCGGCGGCTGTCGCGGCCTGCCTGGCCGCCTGCTGGTACGCACCCGCCGCGCGCCCAGGCGGGATCCTGCTGGCCATCGCCTGCCTGCGGCTCGGCCTGGACCTGGCGCGGCCCGCACTGCGGCACCGCGAAGTGCTCAAGCCTGAGACCCCGCCTCAGCCCTCGTAAGCCCGCAAGCCGTCGGCGTTGACGATTTCGATATCGCGCCCGTCCACCCTCAGCAGGCCATGTTCGGCCAGTTCGTGCAGCAGGCGCGAAAAGTATTCCGGCGTGAGATTGAGACGCGACGCGATCAGCTTCTTGCTGGCCGCGAGCGTGATGCGGCTGCCCGACTCCGGTGCATCCTTGAGCAGAAAGCCGATGACCCGCTGGGCGCCGGAGCGCAGCGTGTACGATTCCACATCCGAGATCAGCCCGTGCAGGCGCCGGCTCATCCCCGCCAGCATCTTGCGCGCAAACGCGGGATGCCGCTCCAGCTCCGCGAAGATCGCATCCTTCGCGATGTGCAGCAGCAGGCAGTCCTCCAGTGTCGCCGCATTCACGATATACGGCTTCTCCATGAACATCACGGCTTCGCCGAAGCTGTGCCCAGGCCCCACAATCTCAACGATCTTCTCGTTACCCTGCGCGGACACGAAACTGAGCTTGACCTGCCCATACAACACCGTATGAAAACCCAGGCACGGATCGCCGCGCTGGAAGATGGTGCGTCCGCGCGGGATGTGCAATTCGGTGGTGGCGAGCGCCATGGCCGCCAGTTCCTCCTCTCCCAGGTCGGAAAACACAGGCAGGCGGCGCAGGAACTCGCGCGGATCGATGCGGTAGCTGGGCATGGTCGCTCTCCTTGAATAAAAAAAGCGGACCCGGAAAATCACCGGGCCCGCATGAAAGACCGCTGACGGGATCAGTGGCCAGAGGAAGCGTCAGGCTTGCTGTTGGTCTGGAAGACTTCCGGGTTCGGGTTGCCCGTCACGTACAGGAAACCGGCCAGGCCCTTCTCCATGCGCGACAGCGCGTGGTCGACCAGGATATAGCGGCCCGGGACATCGACCTTGAACTCGACCATGGTCGCGCCGCCCGGTGCCACCGTGGTGGTCTGCACGTTCTGCAGCGGCTTGGAGGTCAGGTCGGCCTGCGAGTAGACGCGGTCGAACACTTCGCCGATCACGTGGAAGCTGGAGGTCATGTTCGGGCCACCGACGCCGAAGAAGATGCGGACGGTTTCCCCGACCTTGGCTTCCATGCGGTGCGTCTTGGTCAGCGCATCGTGGTTACCGTTGAACATGAGGTGCTCGGGGTGCTCGTTCAGCAGCTTCTCAAGCGAGAACTCGGCTTCGCCCGGCGTGCCGTGGCGCTGCGCGGTATAGAGCTCGCCCTGCATCACGTAGAACTCCTTGTCGACCTTCGGCAGGCCGCCTTCCGGTTCGACCAGGATCATGCCGTACATGCCGTTCGAGATGTGCTGGGCGACCATCGGGGTGGCGCAGTGGTACACGTACAGGCCAGGGTTGATGGCCTTGAAGGTGAACGACTTGGTGCTGCCCGGTGCGGCCTGGGTCACGGCGGCGCCGCCGCCAGGGCCGGTCACGGCGTGGAAGTCCACCGAGTGGATCATGTGGCTGTCCTTGGCATTGCTCATGTTGACAGTCACGGTGTCGCCGACGCGCACGCGGATGAACGGGCCCGGCACCTTGCTGTTGAAGGTCCAGTATTTGTAGGTGCTGCCGTCCATCAG
The DNA here is from genome assembly GCF_004614185.1 of Zemynaea arenosa. Taxonomy (GTDB): domain Bacteria; phylum Pseudomonadota; class Gammaproteobacteria; order Burkholderiales; family Burkholderiaceae_D; genus Telluria; species Telluria arenosa. Next base: position 22,165 of record NZ_SPVF01000105.1, read on the forward strand.
CTGGCCTTCCACTTCGGTGGTCTCCAGGTTGACGGTCAGCTTCTGCGGGCCGCGCTTGCCGATCGGCGTGCCGACTTCCATCGGGTTGCGCGAGATGTCGGCGGCTTTCGGCTTGTCGGCGGCGACGTGGTCACCCACGATGATCTTGCCGATCATGCCCGCCTGGACGTGGCCCGGCAGCGAGCAGATATAGGTGAACTCGCCCTTCTTGTTGGCCTTGAAGACGATCGAGGTCGAGGCGCCCTTGTCATTCACCTGATTGGACTTGGTGTTGAAGTCGTTGAGGGTGATGTCGTGGGTAGCGCCGTCGCCGTTCACGAGGTTGATCTGGACCACGGCCCCTTCCGGCACACGCAGGGTCGGGTTGGCGGTGCCGCGGATCGAACCGGCTTCGCCCATGAACACCAGCTTGCCGTCCGCGATGTCGGTACGCAGCGTGAAGGTCACGTCCGGGTTGATCTTGACCTCGGCGGCGCCATGGGCGGCGGCCCCGTGCTGGTCGTGTTGTGCATAGGCCGGAGCGATCATCGTGGTACCGAGAACCAGTGCTGCGACGGCGGTAGAGAGCAGAGTACGTTTCATTTGTTTCACCTTGTTTGAGTGGTCAACTTCGTTTTCCCTTGGGACGAGCAAATGATACGTTTGGGATGCATCTTAAAAAATTGACGCAGGTCAAAATCTCCGAAAGTCGTTTCGGATACTCAGCGTTTCGGACGGATTTGATCTGGGTCATACAAAAAAGATGTACGCGAAAAGTATGATTTCCTCGACTTCAGGAACACAACCACAAGACACCAAGAGGAACCTCATGAAAAAGCTCATCCCCACTCTCGTGTGCAGCGCCGTCGCGGCACTCTTCCCGGCGCTGGCCAGCGCCAGCTGCGGCGCGGCCTTCTGCACCGTGAACACCAACTGGACCAGCGAGACCGCGCTGGCCGATGCGGGCAACGCTTTCGACCTGCGCTATGAATTCATCAACCTGAACCAGCCGATGAGCGGCACCGACACCATCGCGATCGGCCAAATCCCGCATCACCATGACGAAGTGCGCACGCTGAACCGCAACGTGGTGGCGACGTGGAGCCACAGCTTTGTGGGCGGCTGGGGCGTCTCGGTGTCGCTGCCGGTGAGCGAGCGCGATCACATCCACGTGCATAACCATCACGGCGCGAAGCTCAGCGAGAATTGGAACTTCACGGAGCTGGGCGATACGCGCGTGACGGGCCGCTATCAGAAAGCGCTGCTGGCCGATCCGCTCAAGCCCGCACTGGCCGGCGTCACTTTCGGCCTCAAGCTGCCCACCGGCCGCACCGGGGTGGCCAACGATGCGAACAGCGTGGCGGAGCGCAGCATGCAGCCGGGGACCGGGACCACCGATGCGATCCTCGGCGCGTTCTATCACCAGAAGCTGACCGCGTCCGACATCGCCTGGTTCGCGCAGGCGCAGTACCAGCACGCGCTCAACACGCGCTCGAACTACAAACCCGGCTCCACCTTCAGTGCCGACATCGGCCTGCGCAGAGGCCTGACCGAGCGCCTGGGCGGGCTGTTGCAGCTGAACGCCGTGCGCAAGGGTACCGACTCGGGCAGCGAGGCGGAACCGGAAGACAGCGGCCAGCGCACCGTGGCCCTGAGCCCGGGCCTGTCGTATGCGATTGGCGCGCAGACCCAGGTCTACGCCTACTACCAGCACGCGCTGTACCGCAAGGTCAATGGCGTGCAGCTGACCGCGGACCGCGCGTTTGTGGTCGGCGTCTCGGGCCAGCTGTAAGCGGGCCGCCAGGAGCGCCATCATGTTCCGGCCCCTGCTCGCCGCCCTGCTGTGTGCCTGCGCCCTGCAGGTGCAGGCGGCGCCCTTCACGCTCACCGACACGGCGGGTGCCACGCACGCGCTGGCGGATTACCGCGGCAAGTGGGTGGTCGTCAACGTGTGGGCCAGCTGGTGTGCGCCCTGCCTGGCCGAGATGCCGGAGCTGGAGGCCTTGAGCCGCGGCCATGCGGACTTGGTGGTGCTGGGCCTCGCCGCCGATGGCCTGGATGCGCGCCGGGTCGACCAGTTCGCGCAGCGCCTCGGTGTGAGCTATCCGGTGATCGCGGGCGACGACCAGGCGCTGCGCCAGTTCCGCCTGCGCGCCTTTCCCACCACCGTCGTGTACAACCCGCAGGGCGAGCAAGCCCTCGTCAAGGAAGGCCGCGTCACGCGGGCCGAGATCGAGGGACTGATTGCCGCTGCCCAGGCAGCCCGGCCAGGCCTCGCGCTGAACGCGCACTGAACCCACCCGGTCTTTCCCCGGCGCGCGCCCGCCGCACGGGGTGCGCACGCGGCCCGGCCGCCGCAGCCGATGGCGCTATAATCATCCGCCCCGAATCTCTTCGCCAAGGATGCCCATGACCGCCGACCTCTCCTGCCCCCGTATCGTGCTGCGCCCAGGCGCGCTGGAACTCTCGCGCATCGTGGCCGGCATGTGGCGGATGGCGCAGTGGGGGATGTCGGTGGAGCAGCGGATTGACTTCATCGAGCAGTGCCTGGAGATGGGCGTGACCAGCTTTGACCACGCCGACATCTACGGCGGCTACGGTGTGGAAGCGCTGTTCGGCGACGCCCTGCGCGCGCGGCCTTCGCTGCGCGACCGCATGGAGATCATCAGCAAATGCGGCATCAAGCTGGTTTCGCCGCAACGCCCCCTGCACACCATCCAGCACTACGACACCAGCGCGGGGCACATCATCGCTTCGGCTGAGGAATCGCTGCGCCAGCTGCACACGGATCACCTGGACCTGCTGCTGATCCACCGCCCGGATCCGCTGATGGACTTCGACGAGATCGCGGGCGCCTTCACCAGACTGCGCGAAGCGGGCAAGGTGAAGCACTTTGGCGTGTCCAACTTCTCGCGCCACCAGTTCGAATGCCTGAACCGGCGCATCGATCTCGTGACCAACCAGGTGGAGTTCTCGCCGCTGCACCTCGCTCCGGCGTTCGACGAAACCTTCGACGGCCTGCAGGACCTGGGCATCTCGCCGATGATCTGGTCCCCGCTCGCGGGCGGCAAGCTGTTCTCGGGCACCGAGGCCAATACCGAAGCCCTGCGGCTGGTGATCAAGGAAGTGGCGGATGAACTGGACCAGCCGTTTGCCAGCGTGGTGTTCGCGTGGATCATGGCGCTGCCGTGCCGCCCGGCGCCGATCACGGGCTCGGGGCGCATCGAGGCCGTGGCCGTCGCGGTGGCGGGCACGCAGTTCGAGCTCACCCGCCCGCAGTGGTTCCGCATCCTGCGCGCCGCGCGCGCGCACGAAGTGGCGTAAATCCGACACGTGCGGTGCCGCGCACGCGGGTGCGCGGGGACGGCGCTATATACTCCCCAGGAGTATCCCGCCCCGCGGGATCACAAGGGGACCGACATGGCCGACGCACCGCTGACGGACGCACAGAAGAAGGACCTGATGAACCGCCTGGCCCGCATCGAGGGCCAGCTGCGCGGGGTGCAGAAACTGATCTCGATCGCGCAGGAGCCGTCCGATTGCGACGCTGCCGCGCAGCAGATGGCAGCGGCCAGCAAGGCGCTGAACCGCTGCTTCATCCAGCTGCTGTCCGCCGAGCTGCGCACCGAATCGACCTCGTCGAGCACGCTGGAACAGGCGCAGGCCAGCGCCGAGCATCTGGCCAAGATGCTCGACAAATATCTCTAAACGGATTTAATCGTCGGCGCGCCCGTAGCGGATCGGCGGCGCGATGCCGGTCCAGCCCAGCTTCCACGCGATATTCAGCAGCAGCGTGCCGCTCACGTAGATCACGAAGAACAGCGCAAAGAAGCGCGTCTGCAGCACGGCCAGCAGCGCCAGCATCACGCCCAGCACGATGAAGGTGCGCGCATTCTTCGGCTGCTTGGAGCTGGGGAAGCGGATGGTCGACACCATCAGCGCGCCCACCGCCACCATCAGCAGCGCCACCAGGAACTGGTGCAGCATAGTGGCCGGCACCTGGGGCCACGCCACCACCACCGAGGCCACGCAGGCCGCCCCCGCCGTGATCGGCATGCCAACGAAATAGCGCGGATCGGTCTTGCCGACCGTGACATTGAAACGCGCCAGCCGCAGCGCGCCGCAGGCCACGAACACGAAGCAGGCCAGCCCGCCCAGACGCACCAGGGTCGGGTGGTCGGCCCCCAGCTGCGCAAAGCCATAGCAGTACAGCAGCAGGCCGGGCGCGCAGCCGAAGTTCATCACGTCCGCGATCGAATCGAGCTGCACGCCGAATTCGGAACTGGTGCCGGTGGCCCGTGCCACCAGGCCATCGAGCGCATCAAACACGCCGGCCAGCACCAGCAGGATGGCGGCCATGCGGTAGGCGTGCGGGTCGCCGACGGCCGCGTTGTCGACCGAGATCACGATACTGCCGAAGCCGCAGGCGATCGACAGCAGGGTCACGAGGCTGGGCAGGGCGAACTTGGCGCGCGCAAGGCGCTGGCGGCTGGAAGATGGCACTCGGGTCTGCACGGGTTGGGGTGGGTGGAAGTTGTCCTATTTTACAGGCGCGGTGTGAAAGCGACAGCCTTGCCGAGTTCGTTGCTCGCGCGCGCACGGCAGACTGCGCCAAAAGTCACCCATTTTCAAATTCGCCTAGAATCGTTTCTGAACCATACACAAAAGTCAGGAGCCGAGATGCCCGCTGTGCGCACGCGTTGGAGACTGGCCGCGGCCCTGCTCGCCGCGGCGCTGACGCTGTCCGCGTGCGGTGGCGGCGGCTCCAGTGCGCCGGCCCCGGTCACCTATGTGCCGAGCGGCCCGGGCTCGCCTACGGCGGTCAACAACACCGCCACGGACGGGTTCGCGTGGATCAACTACCGGCGCGGCCAGGCCGGGCTGCCCCAGCTGGCGCGCAATGCCCTGCTGGACAAGGCGGCGCAGGCGCACTCGGAATATCTGCGTGCCAATAACGTGGTGCAGCACGAGGAAACGCCAGGCAAGACCGGCTACACCGGCGCCACGCTAACGGACCGCATCAACGCCGCCAACTACACGCTCTCCAACTACGCCGTGGGCGAGGTGATCTCGGCCACCAGCAGCAACTCGGGTTTCTACATGGCGGAGGAACTGATCACCGCGATCTACCACCGCTTCGTGATGTTCGAGCCCAAGTTCAAGGAGATCGGCACCGGTGCGGCCACCAACGGCAGCGGCTACTCCTACTTCACGGCCGACTTCGCCGCCAACAACGGCTACGGCGACGGCCTCGGCCTCACCGGGCTGGTCACCTGGCCGTTCAACGGCCAGACCGGCGTGCCCGCCAATTTCCTCAGCAACTACGAGTCGCCCGACCCGGTGCCCAATTTGAACGAAGTCGGCTACCCGATCAGCGTGCACGCCGACCTGAACGTGGAACTCAAGGTCACCAGCTTCACGGTGCGCCAGCGCGGCGCCTCCACCGACCTGCCGGTCCGTCTTCTGACGCACGCAGCCGATGAGGAAACGCCCGAGCACGCTGCCGCCATTATTCCGCTGGCCGCCCTCAAGTCCGGTACCACTTATGACGTTACCTTCAGCGGCGCCACGGGGGAGTCGGGCAATGTGCCCGTGACCCGGACGTGGTCCTTCACCACCCGCTGACCGTATTTCGCCACCGCCGCCGCATCGGACGCGTGGCGCGCACCGATGACTTCGAACCTCCCCGATCCACTCGCTGTCCTGTTCGACCCCATCCACCGGCCGGTGCTGGATGCCCATGACGGCCTCGAGCGCGTGGCGGGCGACCGCCCGCTGTTCGCGCGCATGCTGGAGCGCTTTTGGCACGAATACCGGCATGCGCTGGAGGAACTGCAGTCCTGCCTGGCACGCCAGGACCATGATGGCGCGCACCTCATTGCCCACACGCTCAAGGGCGCAGCCGGCGTGATCGGCGCGGGCGGGGTGAGCGCGGCGGCGGCCTTGGTGGACACCGTGCTGCGCACATCGGAAGGCGGCCTGGACGAGGCGCTGGCGCAGCTGGAGACCGCCACGCAGGATTTGATGGCGTTGCTGGCGCGCGCGCAGGCGGCAGTACCTGCGGCAAGCATGCCTGGCAGCACTGTCCGTCCGCTCGGCGACGGCGCGCAGCTGTTGCGTGAACTGGACACTCTATTGGACAACGGGGATGGCGCGGCCGTGGACCTGGTCGACCAGGCCGGGCCGGCGCTGGCAGCGCTGCTGGGCGCGGCGCGCTATGCACAGCTGGCGGGCGCCGTGCACGGCTTCGACTTCGACGCCGCCCGCGCCGCCTTGGCCGATCCGCCACCGGCGGACGGGGCGGACACCGCCGTCAGCGGTGGTTGAACAGTTCCGCTTCTTCTTCGAACGCGTCGGCGCAGTTCTTGCCGCAGAAGCGCTTGACGCTGTCCAGCGGCTTGTCGCAGTACCAGCACGCGCCCTTGGGAGGCAGGCTCTGACGCAGCGGCTGGCCGGGTGCGGCCATCATCACAGCCGGATCGGGCTCCGGCAGGCCTTCCTGTAGCGTTCCCATAATTCCCCCTGGGCATCATTCTCAGCAAGATTACTCACGTGGAATCGTGCTGGCATGATGCTGCGCAAACGCCGCTCTTGATGGGCGGGGTCGACGCTGCAACGGTACCACTCTCCGGCTCGCTTGTGCGGGCCATGATGACGTCACCCCGCGCATTTCTTGACGATCCGCCAAGGTTCAGTCGTGGCAAATCATAGCAGGGAAACTCCCCGCACGATTCATGAGGAACGCGACAATTGAATTGCGCACGCCTGGGCCCGCGCCTGCAGGAGTGTGCGCTCGCGCTCGTTCTGGGTGAGGGCCGCCGCGCGCTCGAACTCGGCGCGTGCCTCCTCGTTACGGCCGAGCTTGGCCAGCAGGTCGCCGCGCACGCTCGGCAACAAGTGGTAATCGCGCAACGATGGCTCGTCCTGCAGGGTGTCGGCCAGCGCCAGCCCTTCCGCGGGGCCGAACGCCATCGACAAGGCGACCGCGCGGTTCAGCTCCACGACCGGCGAGGGCAGCAGCTGGGCCAGCGCGTCGTACAGCGCGGCGATGCGCGGCCAGTCGGTGGC
>NZ_SPVF01000236.1 GCF_004614185.1 Zemynaea arenosa
GCCGTGGGCGGCCCGGTGGGCATGGCTGCGGGGGCCGCGATCGGCGCAGTGGCGGGCGGCATGGCCGGCAAGGGCATCGGCGGCCTGGTCAATCCGGCCGAAGAGAACGCCTACTGGAGCTCCAACTACCAGACCCAGCCGTACTACTCGCCGGGCTACACCTATGACGACTACGGTCCGGCCTACGAGCTGGGCTATAACGGCCGTGGCCGCTATGCAGGCCGCCGCTACGACGAAGTCGAGAACGACTTGTCGGATGACTGGGATCGCGTCAAGGGCAAGTCGCGCCTGACCTGGGACCAGGCCAAGTCGGCCACCCGCGCCGCCTGGGACAAGGTCGAGCGCGCCATGCCGGGCGATGCGGACGGTGACGGCCGCTAAGCAGCAGGCTTAATCTGCCTTCAGCAATAGACAACGCCTCGCGGCCGAAGGGCTCGCGAGGCGTTTTTTCTTTTGGCGTGCTGTGGCGCGGGCGGCGGGCGCCGTCTGCGGATCACGTCCCCGGATTACTTCTTCTCGGCCGCTTCCACCTGGATCGCCAGCTTGACGTCCATGTTGAAGCCGTACTTCTCGCCGTAGTTCACGCCGAAGTCCGCGCGGTTGAAGGTGGCCGACGCGTCGGCGCCGCACACTTCGCGCTTGGTCATGTTGTCCTGCACGCACTTGAACTTGTTGATGGTCAGGGTCAGCGGCTTGGTCACGCCATGCAGGGTGAATTCGCCGTCGATGCTGGCCGGGACGTCACCGTTGAAGTGCACCTTGTTGCCCTTGAAGGTCGCGGTCGGGAACTTGGCGACGTCCAGCATGTCAGCGCTGCTGACGTGCGCGTTCAGCTTGTCGTGGCCGAAGTCGATCGAGGTGGCGTCCACCGTGATGTCGACCGAGCCGGTCTTGGCCGCGCGGTCCAGCGTGATGCTGCCGCTGGTTTTGTTGAACTTGCCGCGCCAGATCGACAGGCCGCCCTTGTGATCGGCTTCGAAGCTCGGGAAGGTGTGGCCCGAATCGATGGTGTAGGTGACCGGAGCGGCCACGGCCGACATACTGATGGCAGCGGCCACGGCCGCGGTGAGAAGCTGGAATTTCATGTTGGGTTTTCCTCGGTTTTGGTTAGGTGCTGCGACTGCTGAGTAATTCACTGCTTACTTGTCCGCGGCGACGCGGAATTTGATGACGACGTCGTCGGCGACCATGCTGGTGTCCTTCCACTCGCCTTCGCCGATGGCGTAGGTCAGGCGCTTGATCGGCAGCTGGCCTTCAAAGATCTGCCTGGCGCCTTCGGTCTTCACGCTCAGCGGGAAGGTGACGTCCGCGGTGCGGCCCTTGATGGTCAGCTTGCCGGCCACGGTCAGCTTGCCGGCCCCGGCGGGCTTGATCGAGGTGGAGGTGAAGGTCGCTTTCGGGTACTGGGCGGAATTGAACCAGTCCTTCTTGGCTACTTCGTCGTTCATCTGCGCGTCGCCCACGTCCAGGCTGGCGGTGTCGATCTGGACGGTGGCCTTGGCGGCCTCCGGCTTGGCGGCGTCGTAGTCGATGGTGGCGCTGAATTTCTTGAATTGCGCCTCGACCGGCACGTTCATCTGCTTGAAGGTGGCGCTGACCTTGCTGTGGGCCACATCAGTCTTGAGCACGGCCGCCGAGACGGCCAGGGGCAGGACCAGCGCGGCCAGGAGCGCAGGCACGGCGGTGCTACGAATTTGGGTCATGGAAATCTCCTTGTGGATCAGTGCGGCAGCATGCGGCGCAGCACGGTATCGCGGTCGATGAACTGGTGCTTGAGCGCGGCCAGCACATGCCCCGCGACCAGCGCCGCCAGCAGCATGTTGAGCCAGTAGTGCACCGGTTCCAGGGCTTCTTTCAGTTCGGGGTTCTTGGCGATCAGCACCGGCAGCTGGAACAGGCCGAAGTAGACCACCGGCACGCCCGCCGCCAGGCTGAAGAAGTAGCCGGACAGCGGCACGGCGAACATCAGCACGTACAGCGCGCCATGCGTCAGGTGCGCGACCTGCTTTTCCCACGGTTTCATCGTGGCAGGGTAGGCCGGCGCCGGATTCTTCAGCCGCCACAGCAGACGCAAGGTGGCCAGCAGCAGCACCGTCACCCCGGCCCACTTGTGCCAGGAAAAATACTTCAGCTTGGTCGGCGTAAGGCCTGGGATATCGGTCATCACCAGCCCCAGCGTGAAGGTGCCCACGATCAGCAGGGCGATCAGCCAGTGCAGGGCAATGGCGACGTTCGAGTAGCGCTGCATTATTGTCTTTTATGAATCTAGTTCGCGTTAGGACTAAATAGTATCAGCATTTACAGGGGCGTGCTGAGGGGCACCATTTTTGGTGCCGTACACTACCACGATTGGGGAAAGCGCTGAGCGCGGTCGGAGCGTTCCGGCGACCGGGTGAATGCCCGTGTGGGGCAGGCGGGTTCTGGGCGGCGGACTGCCGCCGGCGCGTAGCAAATGAAGCAACAAAGCGCCGGCGGCCGGGTTTACCTCGCGCTCACCGCGGCGCTGCCTTCCTGCGTGGCGCGCAGCCGCCACTGGTTGGCTTCCTCCAGCCGCTCCAGCTCGACTTGCTCGGCCATCTGCAGCCGGTGCCGCTGCATCAAGGCGACACCCACATCCGGTGCCCCGACGCCGAGCGCGCCATTGATCAGCTCGTCAATGAGATCGATCCCGCGCAGGATGATGCCAGGCAGGCTGATGCCGAAAATGTCCGCCAAGGCCTTCACCACTTTCTTGATGAGATGCACGATGTCGGACAGCGACAGCTTCGCCACCGGCTGCTGCAAGTCGCCCGCGATCGCGATGGCACTTTGGGCGAGCGGCTGCGCCGCCGTCACGTTCAGCAGCAGGGTGGTCTGCACGGCCTGCGCCGGCGACATGCGCTCCGCCTCCTGCCCCAGCAGGAAGGTGAGCGCGCTCAGCTGCTGGTCCAGCACCGGGATGATGGTGTCGAGAATGCGTTGCTCGTCGTCCGTGGCGGCGGCACTGAGGCCTTGGCCGACGGCACTCGGCAGGTTGCGAACGGATGCAAGGAATCCGCCGAGTTCCGGCGGTGCGGCGGTGGCGCCGGGCGTGGCCGGCTCGCCAGGATGTTGGGTGACCATGATCATTCTCCTGAACAAAAGCGCCGGGGCGAAGACCCCGGACCGTTGTCAGGAATGATGAGAGCGCCGCATGGCCGGCGCTTGCGCTGGTTCAGGCCATCGTGAGATGGCCGGAACCGGCAGCTGGATCAGATGTCGCGCGCCAGTTTCTCGGCGATCCCGACGTAGTTCATCGGCGTCATCGCCAGCAGCTGCGCGCGCGCCGCTTCGGGGATCGCCAGGCCGGTGATGAACTCGCGCAGCGCGTCTTTGGAAATCCCCTTGCCGCGCGTCAGCTCCTTCAGCTGCTCGTACGGATTCTCGATGCCATAGCGCCGCATCACGGTCTGCACCGGCTCGGCCAGCACTTCCCAGTTCGCGTCCAGGTCCTGCTCCAGGCGCGCGGCGTTCACTTCCAGCTTGTTCAAGCCGCGCAGGCAGGAGTCATACGCCAGCAGCGCATAGCCGAAGCCCACGCCCATGTTGCGCAGCACGGTCGAATCGGTCAGGTCGCGCTGCATGCGCGAGACCGGCAGCTTCTCGGCCATGTGGCGCAGCACCGCGTTGGCCAGCCCCAGGTTGCCCTCCGAGTTCTCGAAGTCGATCGGGTTGACCTTGTGCGGCATGGTGGACGAGCCGATCTCGCCCGCCTTGGTGATCTGCTTGAAGTAGCCGAGCGAGATGTAGGTCCAGATATCGCGGTTCAGGTCCAGCAGGATGGTGTTGGCGCGCGCCACGGCGTCGAACAGCTCCGCCATGTAGTCGTGCGGCTCGATCTGGATGGTGTAGGGGTTGAAAGTCAGCCCCAGGCGCTGTTCGATCACGTTCTTCGAGAACGCCGCCCAGTCGAACTCCGGATAGGCCGACAGGTGCGCGTTGTAGTTGCCCACCGCGCCGTTCATCTTGCCCAGGATTTCCACAGCGGCGATGCGCTTGACCGCGCGCTGCAGGCGCGCCACCACGTTGGCCATCTCCTTGCCCAGCGTGGTCGGCGACGCGGTCTGGCCGTGGGTGCGCGACAGCATCGGCAGGGCTGCGTGTGCGTGCGCCAGTTCGGTGAGCTTGGCGACGATCTTCTCCAGCGACGGCAGCAGCACCGTATCGCGCGCCGCCTTCAGCATCATGCCGTGCGAGGTGTTGTTGATGTCCTCAGAGGTGCAGGCGAAGTGGATGAATTCAGTCGCCGCCATCAGCTCCGGCACGTCCTTGACCTGCTCCTTGAGCCAGTACTCGACCGCCTTCACGTCGTGGTTGGTGACCTTCTCGATGTCCTTGATGCGCTGCGCATCCGCATCGCCGAACTGCGCGGCGATGGCATCCAGCCTGGCCACGGCGTCCGCCGAAAACGGCTTGATCTCATCGAAGCCCGCCTGCGACAGCGCCTGCAGCCAGGCGATTTCCACCTTCACGCGGTGGTGCATGAAGCCCGCCTCGGAGAGAATGGGGCGCAGCGCATCGGTCTTGGCGGCGTAGCGGCCGTCCAGCGGGGACAGGGCCGACAGGGTCGAGTAAGGTGTCGTCATGGCGGAACAGAGAGGCGGGGAAAACGCAGATTCTACCATCGGAGGGCAGGGAGCCCGATGCTATACTGTCAGCTAACAATCCGTTATTGCCGCCTATGAAACTGATCGGTTCGAACACCAGTCCCTATGTCCGCAAAGTACGCGTCGTGCTGGCGGAAAAAAAGCTCGACTACGCGTACGAACTGGAAAACGTGTGGAGCGGCGACACCCGCATCCACGAGTCCAACCCGCTCGGCAAGGTGCCCTGCCTGGTGATGGAAGACGGCAGCACCCTGTACGACTCGCGCGTGATCGTCGAATACCTCGATACGCTGTCCCCCGTGTGCAAGCTGCTGCCCCCGAATGGGCGCGACCGCGTCGACACCAAGACCTGGGAAGCGCTGGCCGACGGCGTGCTCGATGCCGCGGTGCTGGTGCGCCTGGAGCGCACCTTGCGCCCGCCGGAGCAGCAGAGCGCCGCCTGGATCGAGCGCCAGTTCGTCAAGGTCAATGCCGGCCTCGCGGTGATGGCGCGCGACCTGGGCGACTCGCCATTCTGCTGCAACAACCACTACTCGCTGGCCGATGTCGCCGTCGGCTGCTGCCTGGGCTGGCTCAGTTTCCGTTTCCCGGAGATCGGCTGGCGCGACGACTTCCCCAACCTGGCCCGCCTGTTCGACAAGCTGTCCGAGCGCCCGTCGTTCAAGGACACGGTCCCTCACGGCTGACCGGCAGCGCAACGTGGCCCAGCGCGACGGCACCCGCGGCCAGCGCCGCCCGCAGATGGCGGACGTGGCGCGCCTCGCGGGCGTGTCCATGGCCACCGTCTCGCGCGCCCTCAACAACTCGCCGCTGGTGAATGCCGAAACGCGCCAGCGCGTCACGGAACTGGCGCGCACGCTGAGCTACCGCATCAACATCGGCGCGCAGAACCTGCGCCTGGGCCAGAACCGCACCGTCGGCGTGGTGATGCCGTTTGACGAAGCCACCCGCCAGCACCTCTCGGACCCGTTCTTCCTCGGGATGCTGGGCGGCGTCGGCGGCGCGCTGGCCGAACGCGGTTTCGACATGCTGCTCTCGCGCGTCGATGCGGACGCCCTCGATGGCACCACCCAGCCCTACGACAGCGGCCGCGTGAACGGCGTGATCCTGATCGGCCAATGGCGCTGCCACGACCGCCTCAACGCCCTGGCCGCGCGCGGCGTGCCGCTGGTGGTGTGGGGCGCGCAGCTGCCGCAGCAGGCCTACTGCACGGTCGGGGGCGACAACGTCACCGGCGGCGAGCTGGCCACGCGCCATTTGATCGGTAATGGCCGCCGCCGCGTTGCCTTCTTCGGCGACATCAACTTGCCCGAGGTGGCGCACCGCTTCCGCGGTTACTCCAACGCGCTGAAGGCCGCGGGCCTGGACCCGGACCCCCTGCTGCGCGTCTCCGTGCCCTTCGTCCCGCACGGCGGGCATGACGGCGTGCGCGAACTGCTGCGCCGCGGCGTGGCGTTCGATGCCATCTTCGCCTGCAGCGACCTGCTGGCCATGACCGCGATAAACGAGCTGCGCGCGCACGGCCGCGTGGTGCCGGACGACGTGGCGGTGGTCGGCTACGACGACATCGAACTGGCCTGCCACTTCCACCCGCCGCTGACCACCGTGCGCCAGCCGCTGGTGGACGCGGGCCGCGCCATGGTGGCGCGCCTGCTGGACCAGATCGACGGCCGCCCGGCCACCTCGATGCAGCTGCCCACCCAATTGATCATTCGAGAATCCGGAGGAAGTGCATGAGTGCCGTGGTCTTTGGCGAAGCCCTGGTGGACGACTTCAGCACCGAGCAGGTGGTCGGTGGTGCGCCCTTCAATGTGGCGCGGCATCTGGCGGCCTTCATGGCCAATCCCTTGGCCATCACGCGCATTGGCGACGACCGCAATGGCGCGATGGTGCTGGCCGAATTCGAGCGCTTCGCCATGTCGCGGCGCGGCCTGCAGATCGACCCGATGGAGGAGACCGGCCGCGTGATCGTGGAGCGCGGCCCGAACGGCCACCGTTTCGTGATCCTGCCGCGCCAGGCCTGGGACTTCATCGATCCGCAGGTGGCTGAGGAAGTAGCACGGGAGGCCGCGCCGTCGCTGCTCTATTTCGGCAGCCTGGCGCAGCGCGGTGAGCGTTCGGCCGAGGCGCTGCGGCGCGTGCTGGATGCGGTGGCTGTGCCGCGCTTCCTGGACCTGAACCTGCGCGCCGGGCAGGTGGGAGAGGAGATCGTGACCCACTCGCTGCAGTCGGCGCACGTGGCAAAGGTCAATGAGGAGGAGCTGCAGGAGCTGCTCAAGTGGTACCTCGCGATCGAGCCCGAGACCACGCTGGACTCGAACGAGGTGCGCGCGGCCTGCGCGGAGCTGGTGCAGCGGTTTTCATTGGATGCGCTGATCGTCACCCTGGGCCACCGCGGCTCGGCGCATTTTGCGCACGGCGGAGAGGTCATCGCCACGCGCGATGTGCCGGCGCCGCCGTATGTGATCGACACTGTCGGCGCGGGCGATGCGTTCGCGGCGATCTACCTGCTGGGCCGCGAGCGTGGCTGGGAGATGGAAGAGACGCTATTCCGCGCCAATGAGTTTGCGGGCGCCGTGTGCGCGATTCCCGGCGCCGTCCCACGCGACTTGTCCTTCTACGACCGCTGGGCCGCGCGCTGGAAGTTATAAGCCGTGCCGTGCGGCTTGCATCTGCGATCCATCCGGCGGATACGCGCCGCCCGGCGGGTATCCCACAACATCACATCTGCGATTGCAGGTAGTTCTGCACGCCGATCTTGTTGATCAGGTCCAGCTGCGTCTCCAGCCAGTCGATGTGCTCTTCGGTATCTTCGAGAATTTCGAGCAGCAGATCGCGCGACACATAATCCTGCGCCACCTCGCACGCCGCGATGCCCTGCTTGACGGTCAGCTGCGCCGCGCGCTCCAGCTTCAGGTCACATTCCAGCATTTCCTGCGCCGACTCGCCGATGAGCAGCTTGTGCAGCGCCTGCAGGTTCGGGAGCCCATCCAGCGTCAGGATTCGCTCGATCAGCTTGTCGGCGTGCTTCATCTCGCCGATCGACTCGTCGTACTCCTTCTTGCCCAGCTTCTCGAAGCCCCAGTGCCGGTACATGCGCGCATGCAGGAAGTACTGGTTGATGGCCGTGAGTTCGTTGGTCAGCTGGGCGTTCAGCAGTTGGATGATGTTCTTGTCGCCTTTCATGGAGCAGTCCCCGAGTGGTCGTTATCGATCAGTCCATGATAGCAAAAGCGGGCCCGCTCAGCGGCCCTGAATGCGGATCAACTCAATCTCGAACAGCTTGGGCCACAGCTTGCCGGTCACGAACAGCCGCTTGCCCTTGGCATCGTAGGCGATCCCGTTCAGTACCGCATCCGGCGATGCCGCGCCGCGCCGCGCGGGCGGCAGCAGGTCGGTCAGGTCGATCCAGCCCACCACCTTGCCGCTGGCCGGGTCGATGCGCGCGATCACGTCCTGCCCCCAGATGTTGGCAAACAGCTCGCCCTCCACCATTTCCAGTTCATTGAGGTAGGAGATCGGCTTGCCGTCCGCCGTCACCTGGATGCGCTTCTTTTCTTCCAGCGTCTTCGGATCGAGGATGCGGATGAAGGCTGAGCCGTCGCTCATGTAGACCGCCTTCGCGTCGCTGGTCAGGCCCCAGCCTTCGCCTTTGTACTTGAAGCGGCGCTTTTCCTTGAAGGTCTTCGCATCCATCACGAACCCGGTCTCGGTGGTCCAGGTCAGCCAGTCGATCTCGCCATGCACCAGCGCGATGCCTTCGCCGAAATACTCCTTGGACGCATCCGTCTTCTGCAGCACCTTGCCGGTGGCCAGTTCCACCTTGCGCAGCGAGGAACGCCCGTTCAGGCCCGTGCTCTCGTAGAAGAAACCGTCCTTGTACACCAGCCCCTGCGTGAACGCCTGCGGGTCGTGCGGATAGGCGTTCTTCACAAAGAAGCCATAGACGGGAATCGCCGCCGACGCGGCGTGCGCGGCCAGCAGCAGCCCGGCGAGGGCGGACGTAATGACGGTTTTGAACATGAGCAGTCCTTGGTCGAGATCGCGATGATAGCGCGCTTTTGGCCTGCCGCAGCCGGAGCCGGGACCGGGCGGAGTATCAGCGCTTGCACGCGCCGGAGCGCGACTGTAAATTTCACGGGAGGAGGACCCCCATGCCAACCGAGATTCCCCCGCCCCGCAACTGGTTCGACCAGGGCGGCAGTGCCTACGCCCGCTTTCGTCCCGAGTATCCGCCCCAGCTCGCGGCTTACCTGGCCTCAGTCGCGCCGGAGCGCCGGCTGGCGGTGGACGTGGGCTGCGGTAACGGCCAGCTCACGCAATTGCTGGCGCCGCATTTCGAGCGGGTGATCGGGCTCGACCCGAGCGCGGACCAGATCGCGAACGCTATTCCCGGCGCCCGCATCGAGTACCAGTGTGCCCCGGCCGAGCAGCTGCCGCTGGCGGACGGCAGCGCCAGCCTTGTCACCGCCGCCCAGGCCGCGCACTGGTTCGACCTGCCCGCTTTTTACGGCGAAGTGCGCCGCATCGCCAGACCGGGCGCCGTGCTGGCGCTGGTCAGCTATGGCGTGCTGCGGCTGGAGCCCTTGCTCGACGCGCGCTTCCAGACGTTTTATTGGGACGAGATCGGACCGTACTGGCCCCCCGAGCGGCGGCTGGTCGATTCCGGCTACGCGACCATCGACTTCCCGTTCAGTGAATTCGAGTACCCGGCGCTGGAGATCCGCGTCGAGTGGAATCTGTCCGAATTCCTCGGCTACCTGACGACCTGGTCCGCCGTGCGCAGCGCCAGGGAGGTCGGCCGGGAAGACCTTCTGCTGGCCTTCGCCAACGACTGCGCCGCAGCCTGGGGCGACCCGGACCGCCGGCGGCCAGTGTCCTGGCCCATCAATATGAGAATCGGAAGAGTGGAGCCGGCCGGCGCGCGACCGGCGGCACAGGCGCGGCCTTAAGCTTCGGCCGGGACGGAACGGCGGAACGACAGTTCGGTGCTCTGCAGGGCCGCGGTCGCTTCGGCGGACGCCTTGGCTTCCAGCGCCTCATGCAGCGTTTCGCGCGCGCAGCTGACGCACTTGCCGCAGCAGGTGCCCACGCCCAGGTCGCGGCGCAGCTCGGGCATCGACGAGATGCCCAGGTCCACCGCCTGGCGGATTTCACGGTCGGAGATGTTGTTGCAGACGCAGACGATCATGACGAGAGTTCCTGGCTTGTCAGAGTTGACTCAAAATGCGAATCATTCTCATTTCCGTTTATTCTGCTAGAATTCCTGTACCAGCGCAAGCCTTTTTGTCGTGTGATCGCACTGCAAATAGAAATAATTCGCATTTAGGTTTATGATGTACTCATCCGCGCAACAACGCTGAGTGCGCTTGAAAGACCGACTATGACCACCGCACCGCTCCTCACCACGCTCGACAACCTCGCGGTTGGCGCGTCCGGCACCGTGATCCACCTGGCTCCGTCGGGGCAGGGTGGCGGCCTGGACGTCTCGCGCCGCCTGATGGAACTTGGCTTCGTGCCGGGCGAGCGCATCCGCGTGCTCAAGCGCGCCTCGCTGGGCGGCGATCCGGTCGCCGTCAAGGTCGGCCACTCCACCTTCGCCCTGCGCCGGTTCGAAGCCGCCTTGGTCTCGGTCGCCCCGGAATAAGATGGGCGCAGTCGACCAGCGGGCGGTTGCGGCGTCCACGGCGCCGCTGGTGGCGCTGCTCGGCAATCCCAACTGCGGCAAGACCGCACTCTTCAACCGCCTGACCGGCGCGCGTCAGAAGGTCGCCAACTACGCCGGCGTCACCATCGAGCGCAAAGAAGGCAGCTTCACGTCCGCGGGCCGCAGCTACCGCCTGCTGGACCTGCCCGGCGCCTATTCGCTGAACGCCCACACGCCCGACGAAGCGATCACGCGCGACGTCGTGGCCGGCCTGCGCGCGGGCGAGGCGGCGCCGGACGCCATCGTCTTCGTCGTCAACGCCACCAACCTGCGCCTCAACCTGCGCCTGGTGCTGGAAGTGCAGCGCCTTGGCCTGCCGATGGTCGTGGCCCTGAACATGATGGACGTCGCCAACAAGCGCGGCATCCATATCGACACCGCGCGCCTGGCGCAGGAGCTGGGGGTGCCGGTGGTCGAAACCATCGCCGTGCAGTCGGGCGGCGAAAAGGCGCTGGTCCGGGCGCTCGATGCGCTGGACCTCTCCGAGCGCGTGGCCCCGAATCCGCTGTCCGCCATCGACGCCGTGCCGGTCGAAGAGACCCAGCGCGAAGTGCGCCGCATCCTGGATGCCGCCACCAGCCACGCCCACGACACCGGCAACCTCACCGAAAAGATCGACCACGTGGTCCTGCACCCGGTGGCCGGGCCGCTGCTGCTCGCGGCCATCATGTTCCTCGTGTTCCAGGCCGTGTTCAGCTGGGCGCAGGTGCCGATGGACTTCATCAAGAACAGTGTCGACGGCGTCGGCCAGCTGCTGGGCGCGCACATGCCGGAAGGCTTGCTCCGCAGCCTGCTGGTGGACGGGGTGCTGTTCGGCGTCGGATCCGTGCTGGTGTTCCTGCCGCAGATCCTGATCCTGTTCTTCTTTATCCTGATCCTGGAGGACTGCGGCTATCTGCCGCGCGCCGCCTTCCTGCTGGACCGCGTGATGGGCGGTGTGGGCCTCTCGGGCCGCGCCTTCATTCCGCTGCTGTCGTCGTTCGCCTGTGCCATCCCCGGCATCATGGCCACGCGCACCATCCAGAATCCGCGCGACCGGCTGGTGACGATCATGATCGCCCCGCTGATGACCTGCTCTGCGCGCCTGCCGGTGTATGCGCTGGTGATCGGCGCCTTCATCCCGGATCGGGAAGTGGGCGGCGTCTTCAACCTGCAAGGCCTGGTGCTGTTCTGCCTCTACTTCTTCGGCGTGTCCAGTGCCATGGGCGTGGCGTGGTTCCTCAAGCGCACGATGGGCGGCAGCGGCAAGCAGCCGCTGATGCTGGAACTGCCCGCCTACCACTGGCCGCACATGCACAACCTGGCCCTCGGCCTGTGGGAACGCGGGCGCATTTTCCTGACCCGCGTCGGCACCACCATCCTCACGTTGATGGTGATCGTCTGGTTCCTCTCCAGCTTCCCCGGTGCCCCGGAAGGCGCGACGCAGCCTGCCATCTACTATTCGATCGCGGGCATGCTGGGGCGTGCGTTGTCATTCGTGTTCGCGCCGATTGGCTTCGGCTGGCAGATCTGCATCGCCCTGGTGCCGGGCATGGCCGCGCGCGAAGTCGCGGTGGGCGCGCTGGGCACCGTGTACGCCTTGTCGCAAGCCGGGGATCTGGAGAATTCACTGATGCCAGTGCTGGCCCATTCGTGGTCGCTCCCGACCGCGCTCTCGCTGCTGGCCTGGTACGTGTTTGCGCCACAATGCCTGTCCACGCTCTCTGTGGTGCGGCGCGAGACGGGGAGTATCCGGTACTCCTTCATCATGGCCGGGTACATGTTCGCGCTGGCGTATGCCGCCTCGTTCATCACCTACCGGCTGGCGCTGTACATGGTGGCGCATTGAGGAGACATCGATGATCCAGAACCTGATCGTCGCCCTCATCGTCCTTGCAGCCTTCCTGTACGCGCTGCGCAAGTATTTGCCCGCGACGCTGCGCCAGCGCCTCGTCTACACGCTGTCGCGCGGCGGTTCCTCGAAGGCGCGGATTGCGAAGTGGCTCAACACCACGGCCAGCTGCGGGGACGGCTGCGACACCTGCGGTTCCTGCGAGACCGATGCCGCGGCGCAGGCGGCCCCGCGCCAGTCGCCGACCGGCCACCGCGTCATCCCCATCAACAAGAAACCCTGAATCGCATGAGCGGCGCGCCTGTGCTGAGCAGCCGCGCGCGCAACCGCGCCCTGCTGGCCCGCCAGCACCTGCTCGCCCGCTCCCGGATGCCTGCGCTGGAGATGGTCGAGCATCTCGTCGGGATGCAGTCGCAAATGCCATTGCCGCCCTACGTCGGCCTGTGGTCGCGCCTCGCCGGTTTCGCGCCCGCCGAACTGTCCGCGCTGATCGAAGACCGCCAGGCCGTGCGCACCTGGCTCATGCGCGGCACCATCCACCTGTGCAGCGCGCGTGATGCGCTGGCCCTGCGGCCGGTGCTGCAGCCCGTGATCGCCCGCGGCCTGCGCGCCGGGGAACGCCGGGCCGCATTAAGTGGCATGGACGAAAAGGAGATCGACTCCCTCGTGCGCCATGGCCGCAAGCTGCTCGAAGCCGCACCGCGCACCAATGCCGATCTGGCACTGCTGCTGGCCGAGCGCTGGCCGGGCCGGGATGGTGGCGCGCTCGCGCAAGTGCTGCACTTCCAGCTGCCGCTGGTCCACGTGCCGCCGCGCGGGCTGTGGAAGCAGTCCGGCCAGGCCGCAGTCACCACGGCCACCAGCTGGCTGGACGCGCCGCTGGGACGCTCCTCGAATCCCGAGGCACTGATACTGCGCTACCTCGGGGCTTTCGGTCCCGCCTCGGTGGCGGATGCGCAGGCCTGGTCGGGCCTCACGCGGCTCGCGCCCGTGTTCCAGAAGCTGCGCGCCCGACTTGCGGTCTTCCGCAGCGAGAATGGCTCCGAGCTGTTCGACCTGCCGGACGCACCGCGCCCGCCGGAAGACACTCCTGCCCCCGCGCGCCTGGTGGCGGAGTACGACAACGTCGTCCTCGCCCATGCGGAGCGCGCGCACATCGTGCCCGATGCGTACAAGGGCGCGATGATGAGCAGGAACGGCATTATCCCCGGCACGCTGCTGGTGGATGGCATGGTGGCGGGCACCTGGCGTATCGCGCGTGGGGCGTCGCCGTCAGTGGTGCTGGAGCCGTTCGGCAAGCTTGCGAAGTCCGTCCGCGACGAGCTGCAAGCCGAAGCCGCGGACCTGGAACGCCTCCTGTCCTCCTAGCGCACGTCCGGCCCGCGCGGGTCGACCAGCGGCGCGGGTGGCGTCACGCCGCACTTAAGCATCAGCCGGTACGCATCGAATGGCGCGTGCACCTTGATGTCGTTATCGAAGTAGCAGTACACGTCGCGGCTCGCGCGCTTGAGCGGCGCCAACGTGGAGACTTTGCGCGCGTCGTCCAGCTCCGTGCCCGCGGACCAGGCGCGGATGCGCATGGCCCAGCGGTCCAGCGCTTCGTCCGTGTAGCCGCTCGCGTACAGCTCCTTCTCGCCGTGCAGGCGCAGGTACATGAAGTCCGCCGTCACGTCCTCGAAGTACGGCCATTTTCCACCGGTGTCCGCGACCACGAAGGCCACGTTGTATTTGCGCAGCAGCTTGATGAAGCGCTCGTCCGCAAAACTCATGTGCCGCACCTCGATGGCGTGGCGCAGCTTGCGCTTCCTGTCGATCTCCAGTGCCGCGCGGCCGGTCATGCGCTCCTCGTGCCGCATGGCCAAGGCCAGCGCAGCCTCCGTGTCATGAGGCAGGATGCTGAGGAAGTGCTCCATGCGCTCCGGTTCGAATTGGAAGTTGGGCGGAAACTGCCACAGGCAGGGGCCGAACTTTTCCTTCAGGTTGAACACGCCCGAGGCGAGCACGTTGGCCAGCGCCGGGTCGATATTCTTCAGCCGCAGGATATGGGTGAGGAAGCGGTTGCCCTTGACCGCAAAGACGAAGCCGGGCGGCGTGGCCTCGTACCAGGCCGCGTAGCTCTCCGGCCGCTGCAGCGAGTAGAACGAGCCATTGATCTCGATGCTCGCCATGTGCCGCGACGCATATTCGAGTTCGCGGTGCTGGGCCAGGTCGGCCGGATAGAACACGCCCCGCCACGGTTCGTAGCGCCACCCGGAAATGCCGATGTAGATTTTCCCGCCCATGCCGGGCAGCGTAGGCCCTGGTGCGAGGCCGGTCTGTACGCCACGCCACTGAGCCATGTGCTAGCCTTTTTGGCGCGTCCGCGGGTTATAGGGCGAATTCTGTCCGCTTTGGCAGCGATGATGATCCCACTTCGTCAACCACAGGAGACCATGCCATGACCGATCGCCACATTGTCCTCTACCACAACCCGCAATCGCGCGCCGTCAACGCCCAGACCCTGCTGGAGGAACTGGGCGCTGACTACGAGCTCATTGAGGTGAGCCTGGACAAGCAGGAGACCCATAAGCCGGAGTTCCTGGCCATCAACCCGCTCGGCAAGATCCCCACCATCGTGCACAACGGCGCCGTGGTGACCGAGCAGCCAGCGGTCTTCGCGTACCTGGCCGACCTCTATCCGGAAGCCGGCCTGGCCCCGGCCATCGGCGACCCGTTGCGCGGCCCGTATCTGCGCTGGCTCTCGATCTATGGCTCCGCCTTCGAACCGGCGCTCATGGACCGCTTTCTCCAGCGCGACCCTGGGCCTGCGCGGCGCAACCCGTACGGCGACTACGACAGCCTGATGGGCGCCCTCAAGGCCCAGCTGGAGCCCGGCCCGTACCTGTTCGGAGAACGCATGACTGCCGCCGACGTGCTGTGGGGCGGGGCGCTGCTGTGGGCCATGATGACCAAGGCGCTGCGATCACGAACTGGCCAATCGTCAGCACCACCAGCGTGGCCAGCCCGATGGCGCCCATGGCGCGGCCGGAGCGCTTCAGGTTCTCGCCACGTGGATCGATGCGGGGCAACAGCATCAGGATGCCCCACACGGCCGCCGACAGCAGCGGGAGCCCGAACATGCCGATCCAGGCGGGTGCCCAGCCGTTGGGCCGGCCCGCGGCATCGAAGTGGATGGCGATCGGCGCTGTGGGCGGCACCTGCAGCAGCACCCAGGCGCCGGCCAGCGACATCAGGCCGACCAGGATGGCAGCGATGGTATTCGAACGGCGGTCCAGCATCTCATTTCTCCTTCGGGCGCTTGCGGGGCTCGGCCTGCGACTTGCGCGTGTCGCCAATGGCAAAAGTGTTGGCGAAGCCGAGCAGGGCTTCCTCCAGCACGGACATGTTCAGGCGGTAGGTGATCGTGGTGCCGCTCTTTTCGGCCATCACCAGGTCGGCCTCGCGCAGCACGGCGAAATGGCCGGACAGGGTCGGCTTCGAGAGCTCGAAGTGCTCCGCGATTTCACCGGCCGACATCTCGCGCTCGCGCAGCAGCTGCAGGATGCGGCGGCGGGAGGGGTCGGAAAGGGCCTTGAAGATCTTGTCCATTTGTTCGCTATTTTGCCAAATACCGAAATAAAGTCAACAAAAAAAGGCCGCTCAGTCGGCGGCCTTTTCTGCGGCGGTGAGGCGCTTGGCAGTCACTGTCACGGTGTGCAGGTTGTTGTCCACCTGGACCGTGCCGGACTTGAAGTGCGGGATCTTGGCGGCGGCGAAGCTGGTGGTGCCGGCAATCAGCAGGGACGCGATGAAGAGGGCTTCCATGTTCTTGAGGATCAGGTTTTTCATGATGGGCTCCGTATGGTTGATGAGTTGCGGTCGCGCTTAGTTGGCGGCTTTGTCGTCCGCGGACAGGCGCTTGGCGCTGACCGTGACGGTGTACAGGTTGCCGTCGACCTTCGTCACTTCGACCTTGTGCGACGGGATCTTGGCTGCGGCGAAAGTGGTGGTGCCGGCGATCAGCAGCGAGGCGATGAAGAGGGCTTCCATGTTCTTGAGGATGGCGTTTTTCATGATGGGCTCCGTGTGGTTCGAGGTTTTGGTCACTGCGAATGCGTTGTCGATGGTTGTACTTTACCGATCGTGCCCGCGTCCTTCCATCGGTGTGCGACGAACTGCAGAAAAGGTGGAACGAAATGCATATCGCCTGTGGTTGCTGGCTTCCTGGCCTGCGTCCATGTGGAATGCGCACTGCGTGGATCGCGCACCCAAAGAAAAAGCCGCCTCGCAGGGCGGCTCCTCGGGATGAAAAAAAACCGCCTTAGTCGGCGGCTTTTTCTTCAGCGCTCAGGCGCTTGGCTGAGACGTTCACGGTGTAGAGATTTCCGTCCACCTTCGTCACCTCAACCTTGTGCGAGGGGATCTTCGCAGCGGCGAAACTGGTGGTGCCAGCGATCAGCAGCGAGGCGATGAAGAGGGCTTCCATGTTTTTGAGGATCAGGTTTTTCATGATGGGCTCCGTAGTGTTCGTTGTGTGTTTGGTTCGTCGATGGTGGTACTGTACCCATCCCCCCTCACCACCACCATCGGCTTGCGACGAACCGCGCAAAACGCGGAACGAACTGCAGGAAGCCCGTGCCAGCCGTGCGCGCGGCCCCTCAGCCTTTTGCCAGCCGGATGCTCGACAGGTCCGCCGTGAAGTAGCCCACCGCCGCGCCAAAACGGTCCTTGTAGTTCGCGCGGATCAGGGGGTCGAGGGTGGTCTGCACCTTGGCGTGGATCGAGCCCCAGTCGCCCGCGTGCTGGAAGTTCGACATGATGTAGGTCCAGCCATTCAGGTCGTCGACGACATGCAGACCGGTGGACTCGGCGCCGGACGGCATCGTCGCCAGGCGCGTGAGCG
Source organism: Zemynaea arenosa (assembly GCF_004614185.1). Taxonomy (GTDB): domain Bacteria; phylum Pseudomonadota; class Gammaproteobacteria; order Burkholderiales; family Burkholderiaceae_D; genus Telluria; species Telluria arenosa. Next base: position 17,046 of record NZ_SPVF01000236.1, read on the forward strand.
TTTTGGTATCCACGTTGTAGGCCCACAGCATATTGTTGACGTGCTGCCCAGAGTCCTCGCCGATGAAGAGCGTGCGCATCTTCTCCGAGAACTTGAGGTTGTCCGGATTGGCGATGCGCTCCGGGTTCGCCGTATTGCCGAGTGCATCGGCGCTGGCCAGGTCTTCGCCGGTGATCAGCATCGTGGTCTGCACCGGCATCCACTCGCTGTTGATCGTGGCGCCCGCCGTGTCCTTCTGGCCGCCCGCCAGTTTGTGCGCCATCACGCCGCCTGCGCCCAGCGCCTTCTCGACCGTGATGGCGTGCTTCTCGTTCCAGGCCGCGTTGTTGCGCACCATGGAGCCCTGGATGTTCTGCAGGGCCGAGTAGGCGATCTTGTCCCTGGCGTTGACGGTGGTACCTTCCAGCTTGGTGAAGGCCATGCTGGCGCCCACGATGTTGGCGTAGCGGTGCGTTTCGAGGAAGGCCGCGGCCTTCTCCATGCCCGGCTTCACCTTCACCCATGCCGCTTTCCCGTCCAGGTACATCTTCGTGTACGAGCTGTCCTGCGGATCCGCCGTCACGGAAGTCAGGATGTCCGCGGGCTTGACCGTGTTGGCCAGCGCTTCGATCTCCGCGCTGGTGGCGTGCCCCAGGTTGATCCAGCTGATTGGCGCCCCCGCAGCCGCCGGGTCCAGCGAGAAGCCGGCGCCGAATTTGGCCACGTACAGCGTGCCCGCCGACAGATCCTTCTCCTTGTCCGCCACAAACACAAACAGGCCGCCGTTGGTGTAGTCGTCCCCCATCAGCACCGTGCGGTTGTCCGGCATGACCTGCACCAGCTCGTGCGAGATGCGCCCCAGGCAGTAGTGCTTGCGGATCGAGCCCGTGCCGTCCGGGTTCACCGTCACCTCCGGCAGATGGCCGTAGTGATAAGGATTGGCCGCCGTCTCGCTGCCGAACAGGTTCTTGCTGAAGCCCTTGAACTGCGCGTTCGAGCCGATCGTCTGCGCATCCGGCTCATACTCCTCGCTCGACAGGTGGGTGCCCCACGGCGACAGGCTGGCCCCGCACGTGATCCACAACCCGTGTGCGGGCGAGGTGTCCACGTTGTGATACTTGACCAGCGTGAGCTTGCCCGTGGCTTGGTCCTGGTCCAGCGTCAGCACCGCAATCGGGGACGGCAGCAGGCCATACTGGCTCACGTCCGCCAGGTCGCGCGTGGTGTACTCGAACTGCACCACCGCGAACACCGCCTTGCCCTTCACGCCCGCCACCGTGGGATTGGCGACGGCCAGCAGCGAGGTGCCGTCTGGCGCGTCCGAATAGAACTGGCGCTCCTTGCCCGCCACGGACCGGTCCAGGATCGGCTTGTTGTTGATGTCGTAGTAGCCGCCCGCCAGGACGGTGCCGCCCTTCCCGTCCGGGACCATGTCGCCGGTGATGAAGAATGGCTGGTAGGCCAGCTTGTAGGTTTGCGTGGTGTTGTCGCTGTACTGGACGCTCAGCGAGGAGGAGACCGTGGTCGTCGCCATCGCCGCGGCATTGGCCAGCGTGGGCGCCGCGCTGGCGCCAAAACTCGTGCTGACATAGCTGGCCGTGCTGGTGACCGGCGTGGTCACCGCACCCGAGGCGGTGGTGCTGCTGCCCCCGCAGGCGGAGAGCAGCGAGGAAGCGCCCAGCGGCAGCAGGGGCGCGCCGGCAAACAGTTTGAGTGCCTTGCGGCGGGAGAGGTCGGCCATCGTCATCGATCCGGTGGTTGAAGTTGCACCGGATTCTAGGGATGGCGTGTGACGCCAGGATGACGAAAGAACAAAGCCGCGGCGGACGCGCGGCGGGCGGCGCGCTGCCCCAGCGTGGGAACCTACAGGTTGGCGAGCGCCACGTACTGTTCGAGACCGATGGTTTCCGGGCGTGCCTGCGGATCGACGCCCGCTTCGATCAGCTGCGCCTCCGTGAACATCCCGGCCAGCGTGTTGCGGATCACCTTGCGCCGCTGCGAGAAGGCCTTGGTGACCACCGCCTCCAGCCGCGCGCCATCGCAGGCCAGCTTGCGCCGCGTCGGCACCATGCGCACGATGGCCGAATCGACCTGCGGCGGCGGGTCGAAGGCCTCCGGCGGCACCACGAACAGCAGGGACATGTCGTAGCGCCACTGCAGCATCACGGACAGGCGCCCGTAGGTCTTGCTGCCCGGCTCCGCCACCATGCGCTCCACCACTTCCTTCTGCAGCATGAAGTGCTGGTCCTCGATGTGCTCCGCAAACTCGGCCAGGTGGAACAGCAGCGGGCTCGAAATGTTGTACGGCAGGTTGCCCACCACGCGCAGCTTGCGCCCTTCCGGCACCGGAATCGAGCCGAAGTCGAACTTCAGCGCGTCGCCCGAATGGATGGTCAGCTTCTCGCGCGGGAACTGCTTTTCCAGGCGGGCCACCAGGTCGCGGTCCAGCTCCACCACGTGCATGTGCGGCAGCTCGCGCAGCAGAAGCTTGGTCATGGCCGCCAGGCCGGGGCCGATCTCCACCATCGTGTCCCCAGGCCGCGGGCCGATCGAGTCGATGATGTTGTTGAGGATGTAGTCGTCGGTCAGGAAGTTCTGGCCGAAGCGTTTGCGGGCGATATGTTTCATTGTTCTTGAGATGTGGCGCGGACCATGCCGAGCGCGGTGCGCACGGCTTCTTCCATGCTGGCGCAATCCGCGATCCCCAGGCCGCGCGCGGCGACATCCAGCGCGGTGCCATGGTCGACCGAGGTGCGCACCAGCGGCAGGCCGAGGGTGATATTGACGCCGCGGCCAAAGGTGGCGTGCTTCAGGACCGGGAGGCCCTGGTCGTGGTACATGGCCAGCACGCAGTCGGCATGCTCCAGGTACTTGGGCTGGAACAGCGTATCGGCGGGATACGGGCCGGTCGCGTCGATGCCGCGCGCATGCGCGTCCTGCAGCGCGGGCGTGATGGTGTCGATCTCTTCGCGTCCCAGGTAGCCGTTTTCGCCCGCATGCGGATTCAGGCCGGTGACCAGGATGCGCGGACGCGCGATGCCGAACTTGGTCTTGAGGTCGTGGTCGATGATGGCGATGACCCGGCCCAGGCCCTCGCGGGTGATCGCGGCCGGGACGTCCTTCAAAGGCAGATGGGTGGTCGCCAGCGCCACGCGCAGCGGATAGCCCGCGTCGGTGCGGCCGGCCAGCATCATCACCACCTGGGCAGTGGACGTCTTTTCGGCGAGATATTCGGTGTGGCCGGAGAAGGCCACCCCGGCGTCATTGATCGTGCTCTTTTGCAGCGGCGCGGTGACCATGGCCTGGAACCAGCCCGCGCGGATGCCTTCCATGGCCACGTCCAGCGTCTCCAGCACCGCGCGGCCGTTGGCGGCATCGAGCACGCCCGGCTGCACGGCGGCGGCCAGCGGCACGTCCACCACGGCGATGCGGTCCGGCCCGAAATGCGGCAGGCCCGCATGGCGGATCGCCTGCAGCGACAGGGCGGACAAGCGGATGGCAGGGTCGATTTCCGCCGCCGTCATGGCGAGGAAGGCCGCGTCCCCCACCAGCACGCAGTCGACTTCCTGCCGCAGCGCCCACGCGGCGCGGATCGAGATCTCCGGCCCGATCCCTGCCGGTTCCCCGGTCGTGACGGCAATGACGGGGCGCTGCGCAGCCATCGCCTTAGCGCAGCTCTTCCATGCGGTACTCGACGAAGGCGCGGTCGCGAATCTGGCGCGCCCAGTCTTCCGAGGCCTCGGCCAGCTTGCGCTCGAACAGCACCTGGCGGGCCGCCATGCGCTCCTTCTGCTTGGTCTGGTCGTCCTGCTTGCGCTCCAGGACTTCGACGATGTGCAGGCCGAACGGCGACTCGACGACATCCGACAGCTGCCCCGGCCTGAGCGTGTTCATCACGGTCTCGAATTCCGGCACGGTGTCGCCCGGCGACAGCCAGCCGAGGTCCCCGCCCTTCTGTGCCGTGTTATCGGTCGAGAACTGCTTGGCCATCTCTTCGAAGGTGGCTTGCTTGCTCTCGATTTTGGCCTTGATCTCGGCCAGCTTCTTGCGCGCGTCCGCCGCGGACAGGGTCGGCGTCGGCTTGATGAGGATGTGGCGCGCGTGGGTCTGCTCGACCACCGCGCTCGCGGTCTGCTGCGGCGCCACCGAGCGCTTGTCCACCAGCTTCAGGATGTGGAAGCCGGTCGAGCTCTTGATTGGCTGCGTCACCTGGCCCGGCTTCAGCTTGCCCAGCTCCGTTGCGAAGATCGGGGGCAGGCGGTTCGGGTCGCGCCAGCCCACTTCACCGCCCTTGAGCGCGTCCGGCGCGTCCGAATAGGTGGCGGCCATCTTCGCGAAATCGGCGCCGGTGCGCAGCTGGCGCATCACCTCATCGGCACGCAGCTTGCGGGCGTTGATCTGGTCGGTGGTGGCGTTGTCCGGGATGCGGATCAGGATCTGCGAGATGTTCATCTCCACCGCGTCGGCGGCGGCGGCCTTCTCGGCGGCCAGGAAGGTGTCCACTTCCGCATCGGAGATCTGGATCTTCGAGTCCACCTCGTGCTCGCGCAGGCGCTGCATCATGATCTCGTTGCGGATCTCCTCGCGGAACGAAGCGAAGGTGGTGCCTTCGCGCTCCAGCTGGTTGCGCATGTCGTTCACGCTGACCTTCTGGTTCTCGGCGATGCGGGCGATAGTGCGGTCCAGCGTCGCGTCATCCACCTTCACGCCGTATTCGGCCGCCATCTGCAGCTGCGCCTTCTCGACGATCATGTGCTCCAGCACCTGGCGCTGCAGGTCGGCTTCGTCGGGCAGCGGCTGATTATTGGCCCGCGAGCGCTTGACGATGTCCGCCACGCGCGCGGCCAGCTCGTTCTTCGTGATGATGTCGTCGTTGACGACCACCGCGATCTGGTCGATCACGTTGGCCGAGGACGATGCCGGCGGCAGGAAGCCCTTGATGGCTGGCGCGGGCGCCGCAGCGGGAGCCGCCGGCTGGCTTTGCGCGCCGGCGGTACCGGCCAGGGTCGCGCACAGCAGCGCGGCCGCGATCTTCAGTTGATGCATACGGACGTTGCGCATAATCGGAAAAGCACTCGTGTGAGAAGGGGTGGACGAAATGGGGTGGACGGGGTCATCAAATCAGCGGCTCGCCGGATTCAGGCGCGAGTAGCCGGGAATACTCTTGTAGAACGACTCCAGCGGATTGCTGCCGAAGCCCAGTTTCGACAGGCCATTCAGCTCCAGCTGGAAGAACATCGGCGTCGACACGGTCTGCGCCGCGGTCACAAAGCGCTGGGCGCCCATGCGGAACACCCAGCAATCCGCCTTGTATTCGAGACCGACCAGGCTCTCGAGCAGCTTGCGGTCGCGCAGCGAATAGCTCACGCGGCCCACGCCATACCAGCGCGCCGCGATCGGCCACTGGCTCGACACGTCCAGGTTCTTGTAGCTGTCGCGCGTGTAGCGGTACTCGGCGTTGATCACCTTCTTGTCGCCGGGCGTCCACTGCACGCCGTAGTTGGCGTTGTAAACCTGGTGCGTCGCACCGTTATATTGTATCGCGCTGTCGAAATTCCAGGCCGAGGTCACCCGCCCGCCGGCCGCCAGCAGCAGGTCGGAGCGGCGCTCGGTGTGCTCGGTGTTGTCGAGGAAGACGCGCGGCGTGTGGATGTAGAAGCGCTGCCCGACCGCGAGGCGCAGGCGCTCGGCACCATTGCTCTCGATGAAGCGCGACACCAGCGCCGCCGTCACCTGGTTGGCGTCCGCGATGCGGTCGTTGCCGATGAAGCGGTTTTCGGTGAACAGCTGGGCGAAGCTGAAGCCCGCCTCCGCCGAATCGAAGTTCGGGAAATCGCGCTGGTCGCGGTACGGCGTGTACACGTAGAACACCCGCGGCTCCAGCGTCTGGGTGACGGACTGGCCGAACAGGCGCGCCTCGCGCTCGAACACCAGGCCGGAATCCAGCGAGGCCGTGCCCAGGGTGCGCGAATACTGCTTCTGGTACGGGTTCATGCCCGTGCGTTCGAGGTTCCCGTCCAGCTGGTAGCGCGTCGCGTTGAGCAGCAGCTTGGGCGTGATGAAGAAGCCCGGACGGATGATCGGGTACGACACCTGCGGCTGCACCACCTCGCGCGTGCCGCGCACCAGGGTCGGATGGTCGAACCGGGTCACCTCGGAGTCCACCGCCCAGTCGAACCCATTGACGTCGTAGCGGCCCGCGTGGAAGTTCACCTGCGGCAGCCGGTCGTACGGCCGCGGCACCGTCAGGCGCGGGTCTGCCGCGGCGGCCGGGTCCTGCAGCACCTGCCAGCCCTGCGCCCGCGCGGACAGGCTCCAGAACTGAGTGCTGTAGTCGGTGCGCAGCTCGCGCAGCAGCTGGCGCTCGGCCGAGTTGTTAATCGACTTGGAGAAGTCGGACGGGTACAGGTCGTCCGACGCCGCGCGCGCCACCCAGCCGTAGCTCCAGCCGGGCACCAGCACCTGCGCGTGCTGCGAATTCACCAGCCAGCGGGACGTGTTGGTCTGCTTGTCGTGGTGAAGGTATTCGAGCGCGGTTTCGCCGTTGTAGGTGCCGCTCGCGGTCTCGCCCAGGTAGCGGCCATCAAGCAGGATCTGCACGCCGCGCGAGAGCATCAGGCGCGGCGCCACGGTCAAATCGCGGTTGGGAGCGATGTTGAAGTAGTACGGCACCGTCAGTTCGCCGCTGCCCTTGGCGCCCAGGCCCACCGATGGTGGCAGCCAGCCAGAACGCCGCGCGCCCGACAGCGAGAACGACATGCCCGGCGCACCGAGGATCGGCACGCCCTTGAAGTACACCCACGTGCTGGTGGCCACGCCGACGTCGCGGCCCTGGTCCAGCGTCAGCCGGGAAGCGGTCAGGTACCAGTCCGGATTCGGCCCCTCGCAGGTGCTGTAGGTGCCCTGCGAGACCACGGCCTGTTCGTCGTTGAGGAATTCCAGCCGGGTGGCGCGGCCCTGCGCGTTGTTCATCTCCAGGTGGTACTGGGGCTTGAGCACCCAGCCCTGGCCGGTCGACATGTTCAGCTGCAGCTGGTCGCCCGCATAGCGGTCGCCAAAGCGCTGCATCTGGATGTGGCCTTGAGCGGTGACTTCGTCTTCCACCGCGCGGTAGCAGGCGGTGTCGCCCTTGATGCGGGTCTGGCCGCGCGTGATTTCGACATCGCGTTCGAGGTTCAGCTGGCGCTCCGGGCGGCCGGTGACTTCCTCCGCGCGGATCACGATCGGGGCGTCCGGGTCGTCCGTCTGGGTGCGCTTGGCCGGCGGCGTCTGGGCGTGCGCCGCCCCTGCCACGGCAGCAGCGATGGCAGTGAGAGCAAAGGCCCGGCGTGGCGGGATCGGTGAAGCCGGAAACCAGGTCATGTAGCAGCGCGAGTTAGAACCATCTCGGACGATTTTTCAGAACGAATCCCGTATTATATGGGAATAGCCAATTTTTCCCGATTCTCTCAGCTTCGCTTAATTAATGTCTTTTTCGCATTCCCCCTCCCCGTCTCCCGCCACGCCCGACCAGCGCCTGGCCCAGCTGTCTACCTGGCTGGCGACCACTGGCCTGGTGCAGGTCGAGACCCGGCGCCCGGCCTCCGCCGACGCGAGTTTTCGCCGCTACTTCCGCCTTGACGTGGTGCCCGAGATGCGCGAAAAGCTCGGCGCCACGCTGGTCGCGATGGACGCGCCGCCCGAGCGCGAGAACGTCCCCGCCTTCATCCACGTGGACGGTTTGCTGCGCGATGCCGGCGTGACCGTGCCCGCCATCGTGGCACGCGACGTGGACAACGGCTTCCTGCTGCTGTCGGACCTGGGTACCACCACCTACCTGCAGCGGCTCGACATCGACAACGCGCCCTTCATGTACTCGGACGCGGTGGATGCGCTGATCAAGTTCCAGCTCGCGAGCCAGCCCGGCGTGCTGCCGGAATTCGACCGTGCCTTCGTGATGCGCGAGCTGAATATCTTCCCTGAGTGGTATGTGGAACGCCACCTGGGCGTGCAGCTGGACGACAAGCAGACCGCCACGCTGCAGGGCGTGTTCGACACCATCGCCGCCAACGTGCTGGCGCAGCCGCAGGTCTATATGCACCGCGACTACCACTCGCGCAACCTGATGTGGCTTGACCAGGGCAACCCCGGCGTACTCGATTTCCAGGACGCGGTGTATGGCCCCGTCACCTACGACCTGGCTTCGCTGCTGCGCGACGCCTACGTGCAGTGGGACGAGGAAGTGGTGCTGGACTGGGTGGTGCGCTACTGGCAGCGCGCCAAGCAGGTCGGCCTGCCGGTCGATCCGGACATCGACAACTTCTACCGCGACTTCGAGTTCATGGCCCTGCAGCGCCACATCAAGATCCTCGGTATCTTCTGCCGCCTGAACTACCGGGACAACAAGCCGAACTACATGGGCGACTTGCCCACGGTGCTCGACTATGTGCGCAAGACCTGCAACCGCTACGGCGCGCTCAAGCCGCTGCTCAAGCTCCTCGATTCGATCGAGGCCCGCGCGCCCGATGTGCGGTACACCTTCTGATCGCTATACCTTCTAACTTCTCCGAGTGCCGATGAAAGCCATGATCTTTGCCGCCGGGCGCGGCGAACGGATGCGACCCCTCACGGATACCTGCCCCAAGCCCCTGCTCACCGTGCGTGGGCGGCCACTGATCGTGTGGCAGATCCAGAACCTGGTGAAGGCCGGGATCACCGACATCGTCATCAACCACTCGCACCTCGGTCACATGATCGAGGAAGCGCTGGGTGATGGCAGCAAGTTCGGCGCGCGCATCCAGTACTCGCACGAACCGGAGCCGCTGGAGACGGCGGGCGGCATCGCCAAGGCGCTGCACCTGCTGGGGGATGAACCGTTCGTCGCGGTGTCGGGCGACATCTACTGCCCCTACTTCGACTACCGGCAGGTGCTGGACGTCCTGCATGACAAGGATATCTTCGGCCACGAGCACGCCAAGGACAAGCGCGACATCGCGTGGCTCTACCTGACGCCCAACCCGTGGCACAACCCGAACGGCGACTTCGCGCTCAAGATGTACACGCTCTCCAACACCGGTGAGCCGAAGTGGAACTTTGCGGGCATTGGCGTGTACCGGCCGGAGATGTTCGAGGACATCACGCCGGGCGAGCATGCCAAGTTCGCGCCGCTGATGCGCAAGTTTATCGACCAGGGCCTGGTCGGCGGCGAAATCTACGATGGCGAATGGGTCAACGTGGGCACCGAGCGGCAGCTGGAGGAACTCAACGCGCCACTGGGCGCCAAATCGGCATGAGCAGCACGCCGCTCACGGTCCCGGCCAGCGTGTACGCAGACCGTCGCGCGCGGCTGGCCGCGCAGATGCAGCCGGGTTCCGTGGCCCTCATCGCCACCGCGCCGGAAGTGCCGCGCAATGGCGACAGCGAGTACCCCTACCGCTTTGACAGCTCCTTCCATTACCTGACCGGCTTCGGCGAACCGGAAGCGCTGCTGGTGCTGCGCGCCGATGGCCGTGCGGTGCTGTTTTGCCGCCAGAAGAATCCCGAGCGCGAGATCTGGGATGGCTTCCGCTATGGTCCTGACGCGGCGCGTGTGGAATTCGGCTTCGATGAAGCACATCCGATCGACGAACTCGATGCGCGTATGCCGGACCTGCTGGCCGATTCCAGCGCGGTGTACACCACGCCGGGCGCCAATGCACAGCTGGACCGCAAGCTGCCCGCGTGGCTGGATGCCGTACGCGCGCGCGCGCGCGCCGGCGTGGCGGCGCCGGAATCGCAGCACAACCTGCGCACGCTGCTCGATGAAATGCGGCTGCTGAAGGACGCCACCGAGCAGGCCATCATGCTGCGCGCGGCCACCATCAGCGGTCACGCGCACGCCCGCGCCATGCGCGCCACGCGGCCCGGCATGTACGAGTACGAGATCGAGGCCGAATTGCTGCACGAGTTCCGCCGCCATGGCTCGCAGTACCCGGCCTACACGTCCATCGTGGCGTCCGGCCCGCACACCTGCGTGCTGCACTACCACGCCAACAACCGCCAGATGCTGGATGGAGAGCTGGTGCTGATCGACGCCGGCTGCGAGCTGCATGGCTACGCGTCCGATGTCACCCGCACCTATCCGGTCAACGGTGTGTTCAGCGGGCCGCAGCGCGAGCTCTATGAGCTGGTGCTGGCCGCGCAGGCCGCGGCGCTGGCGGCCATCCAGCCCGGCCGCAAGTACAGCGACGTGCACGATGCGGCGCTGCAGGTGCTGGTGCAGGGCATGATGGACACCGGCCTGCTGGCGCGTGGCGACGTGGGCGAGGCCATTGCCACCCGCGCCTACCTGCCCTTCTACATGCACGGCACCGGCCACTGGCTGGGCATGGACGTGCACGACGTGGGCCTCTACCGCGACTTCCGCGCCGAGGGGCGGCCTTCGCGGCCGCTGCAGCCGGGAATGGCGCTGACGGTGGAACCGGGCATCTACGTGCGGCCCGGCGAGGGCGTGCCGGAGCAGTTCTGGAATATCGGCATCCGCATCGAGGACGACGTGATCGTCGGCGACAGCGGCTGCACCATCCTGTCCGCGGCTGCGCCCAAGAGCGTGGCGGACATCGAACATTTGATGAGGCAACGATGAGCAGCACCACGCTTCCCAACATCGACGTCGGCATTTGCGGCGCAGGGCCGGTGGGCATGGCGCTGGCGGTGATGCTGGCCAAGCGCGGCATCGCGCCGGAGCGCATTGCCCTGATCGACGGCAAGCCGTTGGAGGCTGCGGTGGCCGATCCGCGTTCGATCGCGGTGTCCTGGGGCAGCCGCTTGCTGCTGGAGGAGGCCGATGCGTGGCCGGTGCCGGGCACGCCGATCCATGAGATCCACGTGTCGCGGCGCGGCTACTTTGGCCGCAGCATGATGACTCGCTCCGAACACAAGGTGGAGGCGCTGGGCTACGTGGCACGCTATGGCGATGTGGTCTCGTCGCTTGCCAGTGCGTGCGCGAAGCACGGCATCAAGACCCTGCGGCCGGTGCGCGTGCAGGCAGCGGAAGAAGGCGCGGACTGCGTGCGCCTGTTTTTGGACGACGGCAGCACGCTGGATGTCGCCATCGCCGTGCAGGCCGAGGGCGGCGTGTTTGGGGAACAGGAGCAGCGTGCGAAGCAGCGCGACTACGGCCAGACCGGCGTGATCGCGCGCGTGACCGCGTCCGCGCCGGTGCCCAACCGCGCCTTCGAACGCTTCACCGACACCGGGCCGCTCGCCCTGCTGCCGCAGGATGGCGCGGACGGGCATGGCTATGCGCTGGTGTGGTGTGTGCCGCCGGGCCGCGCGGCCGAGCTGCTGTCGCTGGACGATGCGGCCTTCCTGCGCGAGCTGGGCGAGGCCTTCGGCACACGGCTGGGGCGCTTCACGGCGATCTCGCCGCGCGTGGCGTTCCCGCTGGGGCTCAATGCGGAGGCGCCTGCGTCCGCGCGCAAGGTGGCGATCGGGAATGCGGCCCAGACCTTGCACCCGGTGGCGGGCCAAGGCCTGAACCTGGGCCTGCGCGACGC
>NZ_SPVF01000166.1 GCF_004614185.1 Zemynaea arenosa
CCGTCGGCGCGCTGACCAGCGCCCAGACCGGCGCCCTGTCGACCGCCGCCCTGGCCTCGCTGTCCACCGCCCAGGTCGCGAACCTCAGCACCGACCAGGCCGCCGCGCTGACCTCGGCGCAAGTGGGCGCCCTGTCGACCGCCTCGGTCGCCAACCTGACCACCGCCGACGTGATGGCGATCCGCACCAGCGGCATCGCGGCCCTGTCGACCGCCCAGTTCGCCTCGCTGTCGACCAGCGCCGTGGCCGCCCTGACCAGCCGCCAGATCGGCGCGCTGACCACGGCCAACATCGCCGCCGGCCTGACCACCGCCCAGATCGTGGCCCTGTCCTCGACCCAGATCGCGGGCCTGACCACGGCCCAGACGGCCGCGCTGTCGACCCAGACCGTGGCCGCGATGGAAACGGTGGACCTGGCGGCGCTGCGCACCAATGTGGTCGCGTCCCTGTCCACGGCCCAGATCGCCGCGCTGACCAGCAGCCAGGCCATCGGCCTGACCAGCGCGCAAGCCAAGGCCCTGACCAGCGCCCAGATTGCCGCGCTGACCACCAGCAGCCTGGCCGCCCTGGAAACGGTCGACCTCGCCGCCCTGCGCACCGCCGGCATCGCGGCCCTGTCGACCACCCAGCTGAGCGCGATCAGCACGGCGCAGATCCCGGCGCTGACCAGCAGCCAGATCGCCGCCCTGCCGGGTGCGACCCTGACCGCCGGCCTGGCCACCACCACGCAAGTGGGCGCCCTGACCACGGCCCAGGCCGCGGTGCTGTCGACCGCCCAGGTGTCGGTGCTGTCCACGGCCACCCTGGCGGCCCTGGAAACCGCCGACCTGGCCGCGCTCTCGACCGGTGCGGTGGCGGCCCTGTCCACTGGCCAGCTGCAGGCGGTGACGACGGCCCAGGTGGCCGCCCTCACCACCCGCCAGGCCGCCGCGCTGAGCAGCGTGCAGATCGGTTCGCTGACCACCGCCTCGGTGGCCGCGCTGGAAACCCAGGATCTGGGCGCCCTGCGCACCACCGGCATCCGCGCCTTGAGCACGGCCCAGATCGCGGCGATCCAGTCGACCCAGATTCCGGCGCTGACCACCAGCCAGATTGCTTCGCTGACCACGACCCAGATCAGCGCGATGAGCACCACCCAGACGGGGGCGATGACCACGCAGCAGATCGCGGCCATGCCGTCGGCCACCCCGCTGATCCTGGACCTGAACGGTGACGGCATCGCCACCCGCAGCCTGGCCCAGGGCGTGGACTTCGACCTGAAGGCCACCGGCACCAAGGTCCACACCGGCTGGGTTGGCGGCGGCGACGGCCTGCTGGTCCTGGACCGCAACGCCAACGGCAGCATCGACGACGGCAGCGAGCTGTTCGGCTCCGGCACCACCCTGGCGAACGGCCAGAAGGCGGCCGACGGTTACCAGGCCCTGACCGAGCTCGACAGCAACGGCGACGGTGCGATCGACGCCAGCGACAAGGCCTTCAGCCAGCTGCAGGTCTGGGTCGACGGCAACGCCGACGGCATCAGCCAGCAGGACGAGCTGAAATCGCTGGCCGACGTCGGCGTGACCAAGCTGAACCTGAACGCCACGGCGACTTCGGTCAACAGCAATGGCAACTGGGTGGGCCTGACCTCGACCTTCGAGACGGCCGACGGTGCGGTCAACACCATGGCCGACGTCTGGTTCCGCACCGGTGGCGACGCTGCCGACCTGCGCGGCAACGTCTCGGCCCTGTCGCAAGCGATCGGCGCCTTCGCGGCCGGTGGCGAGACGGCGGGCGGCGGCGCCAAGCTGGAGGTCCCGGAGACGATGAAGCCGGCCCAGCAGCTGTCGGTGGGCCGCATGGTCGACGCCCTGAAGGACTTCGAGCACGGCAAGCCGGTGGGCGGCGCCCCGCTGTCCGCCGCGACCGATGGCCTCAAGGCCCCGGGCCAGACCGGCACCGACGGCTACCTCGCCGTCAAGTAAGCGCCTCGCGCCCCCGAAAACCCCGCCCCGGCGGGGTTTTCTTTTTCCGGCACACACCCCTTCCCCGGTGACGTACCCCGCTCCCACACCGGGGACGTACCCCGCCTTATAGCCGTAGGAAACGGCTTATTCGATAACTTTCGGGTTTCGATGACATAATCAGAAGTCGAGTCAAATCAAGCAGTTAGGCGCTCCGACATAATCCCTTGCTTTTGCGGAATCCGGGGACGTACCCCGCTCTGGGAGAAGGGTACGTCCCCGGTTTTTTTGGGGTGATTTCTGGAGGGTAAGGTGCGGCTGATCGGGTGAACAGGCGCAGAAAGGCCAGCCATTTGCCTTGATCAGGGCTGGCTGTTGCACGGTAGAATCGTCACTCCTGGTAGACCTTTGTGGCCGACTTGACGATGTCCGACCCCTTTCCCCATACAGTCGTGCAGTGCCTGGCGGCGATCGCCCAGCACCATGGCTTGCAGATCAACCCCGAGCGCCTGATCGAGGACTATGCCCTCGGTGCGGAAGAGCCCGGCGGCCCGCTGCTGGCCCGCATCGCCTCCGATATCGGCCTGAAAGCCAAAACTGCGTCCATCGACTGGGCCACCCTGGTCGCCCAGCAGGGCGTGTACCCGCTCATCGCGCGCCTCGACAACGGCCGCGCCGTGATCGTGGTCGGCGCCAAGGTGGAAGATGAAGGCCCCGGCAAGGTCGCCGTGCTCGATCCGCTCGAGCAGGCCCTCGGCGTGATGTACCTGGACTTCGAACAGTTCTCCACCCGCTGGCAGGGCGACGTCGTCTTCATCAAGCGCCACCACAAGCTCACCGACGCCAACCAGCCCTTCGGCCTGCGCTGGTTCATTCCCGAGATCTTGAAGCAGAAGGCGGCCTTCCGCGACATCGCGCTGGCCGCCATCGCCATGCATTTCCTCGCGCTGGCCTCGCCCATGTTCTTCCAGCTGGTGATCGACAAGGTGCTGGTCCACCAAAGCACCTCGACCCTGATGGTGCTCGGCGTCGGCATCGTGATCGCGCTGGTGTTCGACGCGCTGTTTGGCTTCATGCGCCAGATCATCACACTGGCCGCCACCAACAAGATCGACATGCGGCTCACCCGCCGCACCTTCGGCCACCTGCTCTCGCTGCCGATCGACTATTTCGAAACCACCACCGCCGGCGTCATCACCCGCCACATGCAGCAGCTGGAAAAGATCCGCGGCTTCCTCACGGGCCGCCTGTTCTTCACGCTGCTCGACACCACCGCGCTGGTCATCTTCCTGCCGATCCTCTTCACCTACTCGGTCAAGCTGGCCATGATCACGCTGGCCTTCACCTTCCTGATCGGCTGCGTGGTGGCGATGATGGTCCCGGCCTTCCAGCGCCGCCTGAACAAGCTGTATGCCGCCGAAGGCCGCCGCCAGGCCATGCTCGTGGAGACGGTGCACGGCATGCGCACCGTGAAGGCGCTCGCCATCGAACCCTCGCAGCGCAAGCTGTGGGACCAGCGCTCCGCCGAGTCGATTGGCATGCACTTCAACGTCGGCCAGATCTCCATCACCGGCAACGTGATCGTGGACTTCCTCGGCAAGCTGCTGCCAGTCACCGTGATCGTGATCGGCGCCCAGGACGTGTTCAACCAGACCCTGTCCGTCGGCGCCCTGATCGCCTTCCAGATGCTGACCTCGCGCGTGACCCAGCCCCTGATCGCCATGGTCGGCCTGGTCAATGAATACCAGGAGACCGCGCTCTCCGTGCGCATGCTGGGCGAAGTGATGAACCGCGCGCCGGAAGGCCGCGCCGGCGCCGGTGGCCTGCGTCCGACCCTGCAGGGCACCATCAGTTTCGACGGCGTGACCTTCCGCTACCCGGGCGCTGCCCACCTGGCGCTGGACCGCGCCTCCTTCACCGTCAAGGCGGGCACGGTGGTCGGCATCGTGGGCCGCTCGGGCTCCGGCAAGACCACCGTGACCAAGCTGATTCAAGGCCTGTACGGCGTGCAGGAAGGCCTGGTGCGCTTCGATGGCATCGACGCCCGCGAGATCGAACTGGCCCACCTGCGCCGCCAGATCGGCGTGGTCCTGCAGGAGAACTTCCTGTTCCGCGGCACCATCCGCGAGAATCTGTCCGCCACCAAGCCCGATGCGACCTTCGAGGAGCTGGTGGAAGCCGCGCGCGCCGCCGGTGCCGATGAATTCATCGAGCGCATGCCGCAGGGGTACGACACCCTGCTGGAAGAGAATGCATCCAATCTCTCCGGTGGCCAGAAGCAGCGCCTGTCGATCGCGCGCACGCTGGTCGCCAAGCCGCGCATCCTGATCCTCGACGAAGCGGCGAGTGCGCTCGACCCGGAATCCGAAGCGATTTTCATCAGCAACCTGTCGAAGATCGCGGTCGGCCGCACCGTGGTGATGATCTCGCACCGCCTCTCGACCCTGGTCGACGCGGACGCCATCCTCGTCATGCAGCGCGGCTCCCTGATGGACAGCGGCACCCACGAAGAGCTGCTCACCCGTTGCGAAACCTATCAGCACCTATGGAACCAGCAAACAAGTCATCTGTGAAGCGCCGCGTGAACGCGCGCGTCGAGACGGAGTTCCTGCCGGACGCCGACGAGATCGAGCTGCGCCCGCTGCCGCGCTTCACGCGCATCACACTGCCGCTGCTGCTGGCCGCCCTGGTCGCGGCGCTGCTGTGGGCCACGTTCTCGGAAGTCGATGAGGTGGTGGTCGCGAGCGGCCGCCTGATTAATCCGCTGCCGAACATCGTGGTGCAGCCGCTCGAAACAGCGATCGTGCAGAGCATCGACGTGCGCATCGGCCAGGTCGTCCACAAGGGCGACCGCCTGGCCACGCTCGACCCGACCTTCGCCGCCGCCGACGAGCAGCAGCTGGCCGCGCGCCTGAAGTCTCTCGAGACCCAGACCACCGACCTGCAGGCCGAATTGCAGGGCGGGACCGCACCGTCCGGCGCCGCTGCGGCCACCGATTCGGACAGCCTGCTGCAATCGCGCCTGTCGGCCGAGCGGCGCGCCAACTACCGCTCGCAGCTCGCCAAGATCAACGAGAACATCGCACGCCTGCAGGCCTCCCTGCAGACCAACCGCCACGACCAGGACGTGCTGGCCACGCGCCTGAAGTCTCTGCGCGAGATGGAAACCATGCAGGAAAAGCTGGTGGCCCAGAACTACGGTGCCCGCATGCAGTTGCTGGAAGCGCGCGACCGCCGCCTGGAGGTTGAGCGTGACCTGATCATGACCAAGAACCGTGAGGAAGAGATCAAGCGCGAGCTGGCCTCCCAGCAGGCCGAGAAGGCCGCCTTTGCGACCAGCTGGCGCCAGAAGACGATGGAAGACATGCTGACCATCACCCGCCAGCGCGACGAGCTGCACGAGCAGCTGTCCAAGGCCGGCAAGCTGCATAAGCTGGTCAGCCTGACCGCGCCCGCCGATGGCGTGGTGCTGGACATCGCCAAGCTGTCGCCGGGCTCCGTGGCGCGTGGCACCGAGACCTTCTTCACCATCGTGCCGATCGGCGCCGCGCTGGAAGCCGAAGTGCAGATCGATTCGCTGGACGTGGGCTATGTGCGCATCAACCAGCCGGTCGAGCTGAAGCTGGACACCTTCCCGTTCCAGCGCCACGGCGGCCTGCCGGGCACCGTGCGCACCATCAGCGGCGACGCCTTCAAGCGCGATGCGTCCACCGGCGGCACGCTGGACGCCTACTACCTGGCTCGCATCGCCCTCAAGAGCACGCAGCTCAAGAACATGATGCCGCAATCGCGCCTCCTCCCGGGCATGACGCTCAAGGCGGAGATCGTGGTCGGCCACCGCACCGTGATGTCCTACATCACTTGGCCGCTGACCAAGGCACTCAACGAAGCCGTGCGCGAGCCGTGATGAAGCGCCGCATCAACCTGTGCCTGTACCGCCCCGGCACGCCACGCTTCCGCATCCTCGACTCCTACCTCGAGGTGATCGAGAGCCTGCGCTGGGGCTTCGAGGCGCTGGGCTATGACGTCGCCTTCCGCGTCAACAGCATCGACAACGGCGCGCTGAATATTTTGTTCGGCTGGATCCCGGCCTTCCAGATGGGCCTCGCGGACCAGCTTCCCAAGGACACGATCCTCTTCAACATGGAGCAGTTCGCGGCCGGGAACCTGCGCGGCCTGCAGCACGTGGAGCGCGCGCTGGCGGACTTCCAGCTGTGGGACTACAGCCGCGCCAACATCGCCAACTTTGCGCAGCTGGCGCCATCGAAGCCGGTCTACTGGGCCCGCACCTCGTACGCACCCACGCTGCAGCGCATCGCGGCGACTGAAGAAGACATCGACCTGCTGTACATCGGCAGCCTGTCCCCCAAACGCTCGGAGAAGGTGCAGGCCGCGACCGGCCCGGCCCAATGGTCGCTGATTACCCTGGCCAACGTCTGGGCCGAACAGCGCGATGCCTTCATCGGCCGCAGCCAGGTCCTGCTCAACGTCTCGCACGAGAACCCGGCCATGAACATCTTCGAGGAAGTGCGCGTCTCGTACTACCTTGCCAACCGCAAGGCCGTGGTGTGCGAAGAGGTCGCGGGCCAGCATGTGGAGGCGGACATGGCGTCCACCCTGCGCTTCGCCCCCGCCGCCCAGCTGGCGGATGCCTGCCACGCCCTGCTTGAAGACCCGGCCGCCCGCCGCGCCTACGCCGAGGAGGCCCACGCCATGTTCGTCCAGCGCGATGTACGGGACGTGATCCGGGGCTTTTTCGATTGATAACGCGGGCCCGAACTGGCTGTCGTTTGCCCCTCTTTTCACCGCTTGCCCTCGAATGGGCCGGGCGGATAATGTAAGCTACCGTGACCGTATGGCCCGAGCGCGCCATCCCTACTGAGACCAGACATTATGCTCAACGATAAAACCATCCTCATCACCGGCGGCACTGGCTCGTTCGGCAAGCAGTTCGTGAAGACCATCCTGGCGCGCTACCAGCCCAAGAAGGTCATCATCTACTCGCGCGACGAGCTGAAACAGTACGAGATGGCGCAGACCTTCAATGCTCCGCAGATGCGCTACTTCATCGGCGACGTGCGCGACCAGGCCCGCCTGACGCAGGCGATGGATGGTGTCGACTACGTGATCCACGCGGCGGCCCTCAAGCACGTGCCGGTGGCCGAGTACAACCCGATGGAGTGCATCAAGACCAACATCTACGGTGCCGAAAACGTGATCCACGCTGCGCTGGCTGCCGGCGTGACCCGTGTGATCGCCCTGTCGACCGACAAGGCCGCGAACCCGATCAACCTGTACGGCGCCACCAAGCTGGCCTCGGACAAGCTGTTCGTCGCTGCCAACAACATGGTCGGCAACCGCCCCACCACCTTCTCCGTGGTCCGCTACGGGAACGTGGTCGGCTCGCGCGGTTCGGTCATCCCCTTCTTCAAGAAGCTGCTGGACAACGGCGCCACCGAGCTGCCGATCACCGATGCGCGCATGACCCGCTTCTGGATCACGCTGCAGGAGGGCGTGGACTTCGTGATCAAGAATTTCGAGCGCATGCACGGCGGCGAAATCTTCGTGCCCAAGATCCCGACAGCGACCGTGATGGCGCTGGCCGAAGTGATGGCACCCGATCTGCCCAAGAAGATCATCGGCATCCGCCCCGGCGAGAAGCTGCACGAAGTCATGTGCCCGCAGGACGATTCGCACCTGACCCTGGAATTCCACGACCACTATGTGATCCAGCCGTCGATCGCCTTCACCTCGCGCTCCGACTACCGCCTGAACCGTCTCGGCGAATCCGGCACCCCGGTCGCCGACGGCTTTGAATACAGCTCGGGCACCAGCCCTGATGTGCTGGACGCGGACGGCCTGCGCAAGCTGGTCGAGATCGGGGTCAAAGAGTGATCCCCTACGGCCGCCAGTCGATTTCGGACGCGGACATCGCGGCCGTCGAGGAAGTCCTGCGCTCGGACTGGATCACCCAGGGCCCATCGATCGACCGCTTCGAGCAGGCGCTGGCCGCCTATGTCGGCGCGCAGCACGGCGTGGCCGTGGCCAATGCGACGGCCGCGCTGCACATCGCCTGCCTGGCGCTGGGCGTGGGCGAAGGTTCGCGCGTGTGGACTTCGCCGAACACCTTCCTCGCTTCGGCCAACTGCGCGCTGTACTGCGGCGCATCGGTCGACTTCGTGGACATCGACCCGGCCACCTACAACATGAGTACCGCCGCGCTGGCGGCCAAGCTGGAACAGGCCAAGGCTGCGGGCACGCTGCCGGACGTGGTCATCCCGGTGCATTTCGCGGGACAGTCCTGCGACATGGAAGCCATCGGCGCACTGGCGCGCGACTACGGCTTCCGCGTGATCGAAGATGCCTCGCATGCCGTGGGCGCGGATTACCGCGGCGGCAAAGTCGGCAACTGCCGGCACAGCGACCTCACGGTCTTCAGCTTCCACCCGGTGAAGATCCTGACCACGGGCGAAGGCGGCATGCTGATGACGAACTCGGCGGACCTGCACCGCAGCCTGCAGCGCCTGCGCTCGCATGGCATGGTGCGCGACCCGGCAATGCAGCAGGAGCAGGGCGCCTGGATCTACGAACAGCAGGAGCTGGGCTTCAACTACCGCATCACGGACATCCAGGCGGCGCTGGGCCTCTCGCAGCTCACGCGGCTGGATGCGTTCATCGCCCGCCGCCGGGAGCTGGCGGCGCGGTATGACCGGCTGCTGGCCGGGCTGCCGCTGGCGATTCCGTACCAGGCCGACTACGGTGTCTCGTCCTGGCACCTGTACCCCATCTGGATCGATGAAGAGAAGGCGGGGCGCTCGCGCCGTGGGGTGTTCGATGCGCTGCGCGCCAGCGGCATCGGCGTGAACGTGCACTACATTCCAGTGCCGAACCAGCCGTACTACCAGCGGCTTGGGTTCGTGCCGGGCCAGTTCCCGCAGGCGGAGCGCTACTACAACGGCGCCATTAGCCTGCCGATGTACTACAGCCTCACGGACGCGGAGCAGGACCAGGTCGTCGCGGCGGTGCGCCAGGCCTTGGGGCAGTGACATGAGTATCGCAGTCATTCCGGCACGCGGCGGCAGCAAGCGGATCCCGCGCAAGAACATCAAGGCCTTCGCGGGCAAGCCGATGATCGCCTATGCGATCGAAGCGGCCCGCGCGAGCGGCATGTTCGAGCACGTGATAGTCACGACGGACGACCAGGAAATCGCGGAAATCGCGCGCCAGTATGGCGCCGAGGTGCCGTTCATGCGGCCTGCGGAGCTGTCGGACGATCACGCGGGCACGATGCCGGTGATCGCGCATGCCATCGAGGCGTGCCGCGCGCTGGGCTGGAACGTGGACAACGTCTGCTGCATCTATCCGGGCGTGCCGATGATCGAAGTGGATGATCTGCGCGGCGCGGGCAAGATGCTGACTGACAGCGATGCGCCATACGTATTCACGGTCGCCGGGTTCCCCGCCGCGATCCAGCGTGCTTTGCGCCGCGATGCGCAGGGCCGCATGTCGCCCTTCCATCCTGAGCACGTGAAGACGCGCACGCAGGATCTGGAGCCGGGCTATTACGACGCAGGTCAGTTCTACTTTGGCCGCGCCGAAGCCTGGCTGCGGGGCGAGTCGCCGCATCTGGCGGGTCTGGGCCTCGTGATTCCCGAGTGGCGTGCGGTCGATATCGACACGCCGGACGACTGGCGCCGCGCCGAACTGCTGTATCAGGCGCTGCACGGCGCCAAGTAGGCCATGCCGCATCACGTCGTCTTCCGCGCCGACGCCTCGCTGACCATCGGCAGCGGGCACGTGATGCGTTGCCTGAGCCTCGCAGACGCGCTGGCCCGGCAAGGCGCGCAGACCGCCTTCGTGATGCGCGACTGCCCCGGCAACCTGTTCGATTTGGTCCGCACCCGCGGCCAAACCGTGCTACCGCTTCCCGCCGACGTTGACGCACCTGCCGACGCCGC
Organism: Zemynaea arenosa; assembly: GCF_004614185.1. Classification (GTDB taxonomy): domain Bacteria; phylum Pseudomonadota; class Gammaproteobacteria; order Burkholderiales; family Burkholderiaceae_D; genus Telluria; species Telluria arenosa. Next base: position 9,902 of record NZ_SPVF01000166.1, read on the forward strand.
GCTGACCGCCGAGCGCCTCGCCGCCTGGATCGCTGCGCCCATCGACTGGCTCGTCGTCGACCACTACGCCCTGGACGCCCGTTGGGAGCGCGCCGTCCGCGCCGCAACGCGCACTGATACCGCAGCCCTGCACCCGGACGCGCCCTTTGCGCTGCCCGCCGCCGCGCGGTGCGAGCCGATGGTGGCGCCTTCGTCCGCTGTGGATGCGCGCGCGCCGAACGTCCGCCGCATGCTCGCGATCGACGATCTCGCGGACCGCCCGCACGAGTGCGACGCGCTGCTCGACCAGAACCTGACCACCGGCGGCGCCGCGCGCTACGACGGCCTGCTGCCCGCACACTGCGAGCGGCTCGTCGGCCCGCGCTTTGCAATGCTGCAGCCGCCCTACGCGCCCCTGCATCAATCCTGCAGGCCCCGCCAGGGTCCGATTCGCCGCCTGCTGATCTTCTTCGGCGGCGCCGACCGCCACGGCCTGACCCTGCGCGCCCTGCAAGCCGCGCTCTCGCTGAACCGCGATGACCTGACCATCGACGTCGTCATCGGCATGTCCAGCCCCGACAACGACCAGGTCCGCGCCCTGGCCGCGCCGCACAAAAGCGTCCAAGTCTACTGCGGCCTGCCCAGCCTCGCCCCCTTCATGGCCGAAGCGGACCTCGCCATCGGCGCCGGCGGCGCCACGAGCTGGGAGCGCCTGTGCCTCGGTCTCCCGTCCATCGTGGTGACGGTGGCAGAAAACCAGCATGAAGTCACCCAACTGCTGGCCGAAAGAAAAATGGTCGACTGGATCGGCAACCCGCAAGACGCCACCACGGCCGCACTCACCGCCGCGCTGCAAGCCAAACTCGCCACCGGCAACCCGCCCAACTGGTTCCCCGACTACGACCAGCTGATTGACGGCCGCGGCGTTGAACGCGTGTGCGCAGTCTTGATGGACAAGGAATCCCGCCCATGAAAGCCGGTCTGACCAGCGTGGAATTCGCCCCGCTCACCGAGCAAGGCCCGGACGTCATCGAACGTATCCGCACCCTGCGCAACGAGCCCGAAGTCCGCAAGTACATGTACAGCGACCACGTCATCTCGCCCGAAGAACACGCGAACTGGATCGGCAGTCTGCCCACTAACAAGCGCATGCGCGTGTGGGCGGTGATGTACCACGGCGCAGTCGAAGGCCTGGTCTCCCTCTCCGCCATCGACCAGAAGCAGAAGTCAGCCGAATGGGCCTTCTACCTCAGCCCCGAGATGCAGGGCAAGGGCGTCGGCGGCGTGGTCGAGTTCAAGCTGCTGGACCTCGCGTTCGGCGAGCTGGGACTGGAAAAGCTGAATTGCGAAGTCCTCGCCACCAACCCCAAGGTGATCGAGATGCACCAGAAGTTCGGATTCGCGCTGGAAGGCGTACGCCGCGCGAATGTCATCAAGGACGGGCAGCGCATCGACGTCGCGCTGCTCGGCATCCTGCCGCACGAGTGGCAGGACAAGCGGCCGCGCTTTGCGCGCCTGTACGCTGCAGAATAGGAATGAACCAGACCATGACCATGACCATGCACATCGCGGACCGCGCCATCGGCCCCGGCCACCGGCCCTACATCATTGCCGAAATGTCCGGCAACCATAACCAGTCGCTGGACCGCGCACTGGCCATCGTGGAAGCAGCCGCGAAGTCCGGCGCCCACGCGCTCAAGCTGCAGACCTACACCGCGGACACGATGACGCTCGCCCTGACCGGGGGCGACTTCCTGATCAGCGACGAAAAGAGCCTGTGGAAGGGCCAGAACCTGCACGCGCTCTACCAGCAGGCGTACACGCCGTGGGAATGGCACGCGCCGATCATGCAGCGCGCGAATGAACTGGGTATGGCCTGCTTCTCGACGCCTTTCGACGAGACCGCTGTCGACTTCCTGGAATCGCTCAACGTCCCGGCCTACAAGATCGCCTCGTTCGAGAACGTGCACCTGCCGCTGATCCGCAAGGTCGCCGCCACCGGCAAGCCGATGATCATGTCGACCGGGATGGCGACCATCGCGGAACTGGACGAAGCCGTGCGCGCCGCGCGCGGTGCGGGCTGCAAGGACCTGGTCCTGCTGAAGTGCACCAGCACCTACCCGGCCACGCCCGCGAACACCAATGTCTTGACCATCCCGCACATGCGCGAGCTGTTCAAGGTGCAGGTCGGCCTGTCGGACCACACCATGGGCCTCGGCGCGTCGGTCGCCGCAGTGGCGCATGGCGCGACCGTCATCGAAAAACACTTCACGCTGCGCCGTGCGGATGGCGGCGTGGACTCGACCTTCTCCATGGAGCCGGAAGAACTGGCCCTGCTGGTCACGGAATCCGAGCGCGCCTGGCAGTCGCTGGGCCAGGTGACGTATGGTCCGACCGAAGCCGAACAGAACTCGCTCAAGCACCGCCGCTCGGTGTACGTGGCCGAAGATATCCCGGCCGGCACCGTGCTCAATGCGCAGAACCTGCGCTGCGTGCGCCCGGGCCTGGGCCTGGCGCCCAAGTACTACGACCTGCTGCTCGGCCGCCGCGTGAACCGCGACCTCAAGAAGGGCACGCCGATGAGCTGGGATCTGCTCGGTGGCTGATCCCGTGATGCAGACTCCGTACCGCGTGCTGGTGGTCGGCCTGGGCCAGATTGGCCTCGGCTACGACCTCGCGCTCGGCCCGGAGTTTGCGTACTCGCACGCGCGCGCCTTCGCGCAGCACCCGGCGTTTGAACTGGCTGGTGGCGTGGACCGCGATGCGACCCAGCGCGTGCTGCTGACGCGCCACTACGGCTGTCCGGCCTTTGCCAGCATCGAGGAAGCCGCGGCAGCGCTCAAGTCCGTGGACATCGTCGTCATCGCCACGCCGACTGCGCTGCATGCTGAGGCTCTGCGCAGCGCGCTGGCGCGTCTGTCGCCGCGCGCTGTGCTGTGCGAAAAACCGCTGTCGCAGGACCTGGGCGAAGCCCGCGCCATGGTTGCGTTGTGCGAAGAGCAGAATGTGGCGCTGTTGGTCAATTACATGCGCCGTGCGGATGCCGCTGTGATCGAAGTGAAGCAGCGCCTGGACAGCGGCGCCATCGCTGGTCCGGTGAAGGGCGTGTGCTGGTATTCGAAAGGCTTCCGCCACAACGGCTCGCACTTCTTCAACCTGCTGCAGTACTGGCTCGGTCCCGTCGAGAGCAGCACCGTGGTGGACCCCGGCCGCATGTGGGACGACCACGATCCAGAGCCCGACGTGCACGTGCGCTTTGCGCGCGGTACCATCCTGTTCCTGGCCGCCCGCGAAGAGGCGTTTTCGCATTACACGATTGAACTCGTCGCCGGCAACGGGCGGTTGCGGTATGAGCAGGGTGGACAGCGCGTCGAATGGCAGCGCGCCGCCCCCGCGAACGTGAAGGGCTACACCAAGCTGGAAGCAGGCCCGCAGCCGATCGAGAACGGCATGCAGCGCTACCAGTACCATGTGGCCGAGCAGCTGGCCGCTGCGCTGGAAGGCCGCGCGCATCACCTGAGCGACGGTCGCGATGCGCTGGCGACGCTGGCCGCCATGGAAAAGATCATTGAAAAGATTGCTGAACAAAGAGGGAATGCATGAAGAACCTGGCCATTGCCGGCGGCTCGCCGGTCCGCACTGCGGCGTTCACCGGACGCCGCACCATGGGCGAAGAGGAAAAGCGCGCAGTATGCGAGGTGATGGACAGCGATAACCTGTCCGCCTTCTTCGGCAGCCCGGGCGACCAGTGGCTGGGCGGCCCGCGCGTGAAGGAATTCGAACGCAAATGGGCGGAGCGCTATGGCTTCAAGCATGCCATCTCGGTCAACTCGTGGACCACCGGTTTGATGACGGCCGTCGGCGCCGTCGGCATCGGCCCGGGCGACGAAGTGATCGTGTCCCCGTACACGATGTCCGCCAGCGCGACCGCGATCCTCTTCTATGGTGGCATCCCGGTGTTTGCGGATGTGGATCCGAACACCTTCAACATCAGCGCCGAGACCATCGCCGCGCGCATCACGCCGCGCACTCGCGCCATCATGGTGGTCCACATCTTCGGCCAGGCTGCGGATATGGATCCGATCCTGGAGATCGCGCGCAAGCACAATCTCAAGGTGATCGAGGACGCCGCGCAGGCCCCCGGTGTGCACTACAAGGGTCGTCCGGTCGGCGCCATTGGCGATGTCGGTGGTTTCAGCCTGAATTACCACAAGCATATCCATACCGGCGAAGGCGGCGTTCTGGTCACGAACGATGACAAGACTGCGCTGCGCTGCCAGCTGATTCGCAACCACGCGGAGAACCTGGCCGAGACCTACGGCATGGACGACCTGACCAACATGATCGGGTCTAACTACCGCCTCACCGAGCTGCAGGCAGCGATCGGCAGCGTGCAGCTGGATCGCCTGGGCGGTTACCTGGAGCACCGCAACCGTCTGGCGCAGCACCTGTCGGCCAAGCTGGCGAAGATTCCGGGCCTGACCCCGCCGCACATCACCGAAGGTTCCGAGCACGCCTACTACGTCTACCCGATCAAGTACGACGCCAGCGTGACCGGCATTCCGCGCGCGCTGTTCGTGAAGGCCGTGAACGCGGAGTTGCCCACGCCGCAGTCGGCGGAGCAGGTCGGCCTGGCGCCGGCCTATGTACGCCCGCTGTACCTCGCGCAGCTGTACCAGAAGAAGATCGCGATCGGCAGCAAGGGCTTCCCGTGGACCGTGAATGCGGACGTGGACTACAACTACGCCAAGGGCCTGTGCCCGACCGCGGAGCGCATGCACGAGCACGAGATGCTGATGACGACCCTGGTGCGCGAGCCGCTGACGGAAGCGGACCTCGACGACTTCGTGGCCGCCATCGAGAAAGTCCTGCGCCATAAGGACGAGCTGCAAGGCCTGGCCTGATCCCGCGATGGCGCAAGCGATGGAGCTGATCGAGCTGCACGACGACGCAGCCTGGGATGCGCTGGTGGAGGCCTCGCCGCAAGGTACGGTGTTCTCGCGCTCCGCCTATCTGGCTTCGCTCGCGCGGCCGGTGCGGCGCTACGCCATCGCCACCGGCAAGCAGATTCATGCCGTGCTGGCGGCGCCTGAGAATGCGGACGGTACGGCCATCGTCAACGTGGAGTACACGCCGTATCTCGGCCTGCTGTTCCAGACCGACCCGAAGGCCCTGCCGCGCCAGCGCGCGCTGGAGGAATTCCGTGTCGCGGAATTCGCGGTGCAGGCGCTGTGCGAGCGCTATGCGTCGGTGGCGATGTCTCTGTCGTGGCACGTGACGGATATCCGGCCCTTCCTCTGGCATAACTACCATGAGCCGCAGCTCGGGATGTTCAAGACGATTCCACGCTACACGGGCATCCTGGACCTGACCAGCGGTGAAGATTTCCCCGCGCAGGCGCGCGCGTGCCGGCGGCAGGAGCTGCGCAAGGCGAGTGCGTTCGATGTCCGTGAGGAGCGGGACATCGAGCAGTTCATGTACCTGTACGCGCAGACCTTTGCGCGGCAGGACATCGCCCTGCCGGAGGCCACGCTGGCACTGGTCCGCCGCATCACGGAGGCCGCCCTGGCCGATGGTTATGGGCGCTTGGCCAGCGTGAGCACACCCCAAGGCACGGCCGCGATGACGCTGTTCCTCTTCGATTCGCGCCGCGCTTACTACCTGTTCGCGGCCAATGACCCGGCACAGCGCAACTCCGGCGCGGCCACGCGGCTGATGTTCGAGAATATCGAGTACGCGCGCGCGCGTGGCTGCACGGAGTTCGACTTCGTGGGCGCCAACTCGCCGAACCGCGGCGACTTCAAGCTCAGTTTCAATCCAGAGCTCAAGCTGTATTTCGACGTGCGCTATGCGCGCGGCGTGCCGGCATGAGTGGCGTGGATGGCGTGACCGCCATCGTCGCGCATGACGCAGGCGGCGCGGAGGTGTTGTCCAGCTACGTGCGTGCCACGGGCGTGCGATGCGCCTTTGCGCTGGCGGGTCCGGCGCTGAAGGTTTTCGAGCGCAAGCTGGGTGCCATCACGAACCTCAACGTGGCCGATGCGCTGGCCGCCAGCGAACGTCTGCTGTGTGGCACGAGCTGGCAGTCCGATATCGAGCGCGAGGCAATCCTGCTGGCGCGGGCCGCTGGCAAGCCGTCGGCAGCATGGCTTGACCACTGGGTCAACTATCGCGCGCGCTTTGAACGCGATGGCACGACGGTGCTGCCGGACGAGATCTGGGTCGGCGACGACTGCGCGCGCGAGATCGCGGCGCGCGAGCTGCCGGAAGTGCGCATCGTCCAGCGCGAGAATCCGTATTTCGCTGACATCCGCGCCGAGATCGCGGCGGCTCCGGCCATCGCACCGCGCCTGCCGCAAGGCCAGCTCGCGGTTTTGTACGTGTGCGAACCAATTCGCGAACATGCGCTGCTGCGCTACGGCGATGAGCGCCACTTCGGCTACACGGAGGAGGAGGCGCTGCGCTTCTTCCTGCAGCATGTGGAGGCGCTGAGCGCACCCGTCGGCCGCATCCTGGTCCGACCGCACCCTTCCGAGAAGGCGGGCAAGTATGATGCGGTGCTCAAAGAATTCGCGCTGCCCGCGACAACCAGCCGCGGCGACCCGCTCAGCGCGGAAGTCGCGGCCAGCGATGTGGTGGTGGGCTGCGCCAGCATGGCGATGGTGGTGGGGCTGATCGGCGGGAAGCGCGTGGTCAGCTGCATCCCGCCCGGCGGCCCGGCCTGCGCGCTGCCGCAGCCCGAAATCACGCTCCTGCGTGACGTCGTTTAGATGATGTAGCTGCGCAGCGGCTTGGCTTGCGTGAACAAGCTGACGTAGTTCGCAAACTGGCGCACGCGGAAGGCGTGGAACGCCGTCGGGTCGCTCACGAAATCATCCAGCATTGCCAGCACACCCGCCACGCTATCGCGCGGGACGATGGCCGCATCCGCGGTCGCCGCTTCTGCCTTGGTCAGCGGCGCCGGAACAGGATTCAGGATGGGCACCTGCGTGCGCAGGAATTCGATGTCCGCATTGGTCGGCGCATCGTACATCAGGCACAAATCCACCGACTGCGCGAACATCGACAGCGAGCCGCCGATCGACGCACGCAGGCTGTCCTTGTCGATGCCGATGGCGCCGTGGAGCAGCTCGATCAGCGACTGACCCTGGCGGCAGCGGATCGACAGCTCAATGCCATTCTCCTTGCACCAGCGGTCCATCTCGACGATGCCACTGAGGTAGGTCTCCCACGGCGTGCATTGGATGCCGTTGAGCGACAGCCCATTGAGCAGTAGGCCAACGCGCTTGAGCGGGCCCGGTGCCGCCGTCTCGGCGCCCCAGTTCTCCGGGTAGCACAGTGTCCCTTGCTTGACCTGCCGCCGCGCGCCGTCATACAGCGCCCCACCCTGCATCGGGTGGGTGAGCATGGTGATGCCCCGGTAGGTGAATTCCGTATCGTCGCTGGTCTTTGCGTGCGGCAGCATCAGCACCGGGATGCCGCGCTTTTCTGCAAACGCGATCAGTGGACCGTGGAAGCCCGAGTCATGGTCCGACAGCAGGAACTGGCGCGGATACTGCTTCTCGAAGCGCTGCTCCAGCAGATACAGGTTGACGAGCTGCGACTGGTACAGGCTTGCGAGGTGGCGCGCCTGGCGCAGGCGGTAGGCCCGCGTGGCCAGGTAGGGCTCCAGCATCTGGTAGATCGCGCCTTCCAGCTGGCGGCCGATGGTCTCGATGTCCGGCTGGCCGCCGCACAGGAGCTGCTGGTCACCGCGGCGCATCATGCGCAGCGAGTGATCGGTCTCCAGCGGCACGCTCCAGTATTTCGGTTCCACGTTAAGCGTGCGGCGCCCGCTGGCCTTGAGCTCCTGCGAGAACCAGGGCGCGTCGTAGAAGCAGGTGGGCAGGTGGGTCAGCACGTCGTAGCCCTCGACGTCCACGCCTTCGCCGCACAGGTGCATGACCACGTCCGATTCGTCCGCCCGCGCGCCATAGGTCAGGGCCTTGAATGGCATCTGCGCGGTGCGCAGGTACTGCAGGAGCAGCAGGGCAGGGACGAAAGACGGCCAGTAGAAATTGGCCGGGTTGTCGCACACGAAAACGTGCACGGTCATTCCCGCAAAGCGCGGCAGCACCGCGCGCCACAGGCCTGTGTACCAGTCGAAGGCGGTGAAGAAGTAGAAGTAGTTGAGGTGCTGCCAGCCTTCCAGCGAGACCCCGGGCGGCAGCAGGCTGCCCACGCGCTGCTGCAGCTCGCGTTCGAACTCAAAGGCGCGTTTGTGCCCTTCCTTGACCAACGCCGGGTAGTCCGCGCATTCGTCCCACACCAGCAGCTCCGCGTTGCGCAGCGTGGAGGCCGCGATGGCGTCCACTAGCGTGGGGTCGAAGAAGTAGACGCGGTAGCTGTCCAGCGTGCGGGCGTGTTCCTCGGCGACGGCGATGTCGTGCGAGGTGGCGATGACAAGAACGTCGGTCATGGGCTCGTCGGAAAAATCAGCGCTTGAGGATCATGCCCTGGCCGGTCGGCAGCGGGAACACGCGGTAATTGCGCTTGGCGAACCATGCGTCTTCCGCGATCTTCTGCTGGCGGTAGATGCCGGCCCACTCGTAGTCGTCCAGGATGATCATCCCGCCGGGGACCACGCGGTCGAACAGGGCGTCCAGCGTCGCGACTTCAAACTCCGCGTTGTTCAAGTCGATGTGCAGGTAGGCGATCTTCTCGGGCGAATTCCCTTCCAGTGACTGCGGCAACAGGCCTTTCACGAGGCGCACGTTGTCGTAGCCGTCGAAGCGGGCCTTGATCTGCTCGAACATGCCGTCTTCCTGGCCGGTGAAGGTGTGGTGTTCGACCGGGTTGTAGTCGTAGGTGTCGTAGCCCCAGAAGGTCTTGGTGAAGTTCTCCTTGCCGAAGTAGTCCACTACCGTCTTGATGCCGGTGCCGCGGTACACGCCGCACTCCACGAAGTCGCCTTCCAGCTGCGCGCAGTGGTAGGCCGAGGTGCACAGGATGTAGCGGCGCCACGCGATCGCGCGGTCGGCATCGTTCTGCGTGTTGGACTCCCAGGCACGCACGAACTCCTTGTCCTCGAACGGGGAATTGCTTTTCCCCCAGGTGAACAGGTTGTCGCCGAGGTAGGTGCCCGGCACCACCAGCTTCTGCGCCTCTTCCAGCAGCGCATAGAAGCGCGCGGGATCGGTGATGCCCCAGACGGTCGGCACGCGGAAGTTGATCACGCGGTTCGGGTCTTCGATCGGGGTGTGCGGGGGCAGTTTCATCGGGGCTTCCTTGTGGGTGATCGGCTGGCCGCGGCGCGGCACGATGGAGAACAGCTTGTCTTCGAATTGGCGCACGAAGCGCGGGCTGTCGAACAGGGCGCAGGTCAGGCGGTTGTCCTGCAGGTGCTGCTTGAGGCGTGCAATGCGCTGCGGGTCCAGCGCCAACTCCACGGCCTTGTTCTCGTATTCGTCGAGGTTGTAGGTGATCAGCTCCGGCAAGCCCGCCGCGCGCAGCAGGCTGCCCGCCATGCGCGAGCTGAAGGTGCGCTCGCTGCAGGTCAGCACCGGCAGGCCGGCCCACAGGGCGTCGCTGGCGGTGGTGCCGGCGTTGAACGGGATCGTGTCGAGGAACAGGTCCGCGGCCTTGTAGCGCGCGAGGTAGTCCGCGGGCGCGGCGCGTTCGGCGAAGAAGAGGCGGTCCGGGTCCACGCCCATGCGCTCGGCGGCGGCGCGCAGATTGAGGCGCACCACCTCGTGGTCGGACACCATCCACAGCACGCTGTTCGGCACGCGCTTGAGGATATTCATCCAGCGCTCGAACACGCGTTCCGTGAATTTGAAGTTGTTGTTGAAGGAGCAGAAGACGAAAGCGTCTTCCGGCAGGCCGCACTTTTCACGCGTGGGCGTGGGGCCGATCTCGCGCTGGCGGTCGTTGATCTGGAAGCACTCGGGCATGTACAGAGGCTTCTCGGTGAAGTACGGCGTCAGCTCGGGCGGGATCAGGAATTCGTCGGCGACCACGTAGTCGATGGAGGGCAGCGCGGTCGGGCCGGGGAAGCCGAGGTAGGTCACCTGCACGGGCGCGGGGCGGTACGAGAGGATGTCCGGCCGGGTGCCGAGGGTCAGGCCATGCAGGTCCACCAGCACGTCGATCTCGTGGGAGCGAATCAGCTTTGCGGTGTCCTCGTCGCTCAGGTGGTCGACGCGGATGTAGTGGTCCATGGCCTTGACCACGCGGGCGCGCAGCGGAGTGCCGTCTTCACGGCTCCAGCTGAAGGCGTAGACCTCGACGCGGGAGCGGTCGTGCAGTTCGTAGAGTTCCGCGGTGAGGATGCTGACCGCGTGCGAGCACAGATCGCCGGAGAGGTAGCCGATGCGCAGCTTGTCGTGGTCATACCCTTCGCGCGGAGCCAGGGGGGTATCGGTCAGCGGCTTGACCTTCTCGCGCACGTAGCGGCGGGCGGCGTCCAACTGGTCCTGCGGGTCGCTGGAGGCGGACAGCATCGCGAGGGCGCTGGTGGCGTCCACCATGTCCTGCTGGCTGATGCCGGGCAGCGCGGCGTAGATGGGCCACTTGCACTGCTTCTGGCGCAGGTGGATCAGGTGGGTCAGCACCTTGGGCTGGTCCGGGTTCAGGGCCAGGCTGCGGGCCAGCAGGTCTTCGGCATCGGGGAACTGCTTGCGGTTCTCTAGCACGCGGCCCATGTTGTTCAGGGCCTGGATGTAGAAGTCCTTGCCCGACGGGTCCTGCAGGTTGACCATGCCGGAGACCTTGTTCCACAGCGTGAGCGCGGCCACGATGTCGCCGCGGCGCTCGAGCAGGGTGGCCAGGTTCAGTTGCGGTTCGATGAAGACCGGGTTCAATTCGATCGCGCGGCGGTAGGCCTGTTCGGCGCCGTCGTCATCCTGCACGTTGGCCAGGCTCACGCCCATGTTGAACAGGACCGCGAAGGCGACGCTGGACCTGGTGTGGTCCAGCCAGGTGCGGTACAGCGCGATGGCGTCGTGCGGCTGGCCGGCCTCGGTCAGCTGCTGGGCGCAATTGAACAGCTCGACGACGGGCAGGGCGCCGGCGCGCGCCAGGTCGGCCGCCAGCGGCGCCGCCTGATCGATGGCGCCGGAAGTATCGAGGAGCCGGCGCAGGTGCTCCAGGCTGTCCTGCGGCGCGAGGGTCGTGGTCATGGTCCGTGAATGGATTGAGTCAGGGAACGATTGTAAACCAGCCCCAAGGGCAGTCCAGACGGTGAAAAGGGCGGGTAAACGGCCGCAATTGCCACGGCCGCCCCCGCCGGGGTACGTCCCCACAGGGTTATCTTTTCCGACATGGGTGCAGCCGATTCGCCTGTCTCTGGCCCTTGGCAGCGGCCTGGACCGACACCGGGGTGCGTCCCCACACGGTTATCTTGTCTGGGGGCGGGTCGGCGGGTGGATGACAAAAACGTTATGATGGCGCGGCCTTCATTCTTGCGACCTCATCATGCTGCGCACGCCGGACGCTTTTTCACCTTTGCTGTCTCCGCTGGACCATCCTGATCCACTGACCCTGGTGTTCCAGGAGGGGCGGCTGCTGGTGCGGGCGGAGGATCTGGCGCTCGCCCCGGCGGATGTGCTGGCGGGGCTGGTGCTGCCTGCAGAGCGCATCCATCCCGTGGGTCTGCTGGGCGAGCGGTATGTGCAGGCGGTCTGGCTCGATGCGGACGTGGCGGCGCCGGAGGGGCACGAATTCAAGAGCCTGCGGGCTTTGTTTGGCAACGTCGACGACGAGGTGCTGGGCCTGGCCAGCCGCGGCGTGCAGATCGCCGAGTGGGCGCGTACCCATCGCTATTGCGGTGCCTGCGCGCACCCGATGGCGCTGGTGTTTGGCGAGCGCTGCATGCGTTGCCCGCACTGCGGCCACAGCGCCTATCCACGCATCTCGCCGGCCATGATCGTGATCGTGCGCAAAGAGGACAAGGTACTGCTGGCCCTGCATGCCCAGTCGCCGTACAAGCGCTATGCGCCGCTGGCGGGGTTCCTGGAGGCGGGCGAGTCCGCCGAGGAGGCGGTGCACCGCGAGGTGTACGAGGAGGTCGGGCTGCGGGTGCACAACCTGCGCTACATCGGCAGCCAGTCGTGGCCGTTTCCGCATTCGCTGATGATCGCGTTCACGGCCGACTACCTGAGCGGCGAGATCCGCGTGGACCCGGACGAGATCGCCGAGGCGCGCTGGTTCGGGCCGGACGATGAGTGGCCGGACACCTCGCCCGGCGCGTCGATTTCGCACACGCTGGTCAACATGCACCGGCCCGCTGCCGCCCGTTAAGGCTTGCTGCCCGGCTTGTCTCCGGTGCCGCGCATGTGGATCAGGCGCTGGAACAGGTCGAACCAGAACGGTGCGCCGAACAGACTGCTCGCGGCGGTCAGCAGCCAGCCGGACAGGCGGACCAGCATGCTCGTGTCCCATACCGGCAGAGCTTGCCAACCGACGGGCAGGGTGCGCAGCGAGGCCAGGGTCGCGCCATCGATGGCCGTCGGCGGCATGGCCTTCAGCTGGGCGGTGAGGGTGGGCTGGGTCCACAGGGTCTGGAACAGGTGCACGCTGTCGATATTGAACGCGACGGCGATGGCCAGCGAAATGAACAGGCTGATCGCCAGCGACTTGCGCTTGTAGGCGCCCGAGACGCGCTCCATGGTGTTGTCGAACCAGCGCGCGGCATTGTCCTGGAACACGGGCAGGCTGCCGTGGGCGCGCAGGTACATGCTGCGCAGGGCGCCGCGCACTTGCGGGTCTTGCACCAGGTCGATGTCCCGCCCCAGCTGTTCGAAATTGCCGGGGATGGTCTGGAGGGTGTCGATCAGCGCGATGGCGAAGTGCTTGGGGTCGATGTAGGACGGCTTGTGGCGCAGCTCGTGCGGATCGGTGGCGCTGCCGTCGTCGCGCGGGTTGACCAGGGCGTGCGCGTACAGGTTGCGGGCCAGTCCGCTGAAATCCGGGTCGTTGAGCATGGTGCGGATGCCCTTGAGCAGGGTGCGTGCGCGCAGGTGCAGCGCGGCGGCGATCGCTTCCTGCAGCGTGCTGACCAGCAGGCCGACAAAGCCATAGCAGAAGGTCATGCCGATGGCGACTTCGAGGACGGTGCTTCCGAACATGGCGGTCTCCTGGATGAAAATCCGACAATTCCACGCTAGACCGCTGCCGCTGGGGCCGTTGTCCTTGCATCAAAGGGCGTTCGGAAGACGTTGGCGGATTCCTCTATACTGTCGCCCTTATTTGTTGAATTTTGCGAGCTGCACGACATGTCCCACGACACCTTTAACGAAAACGACTGGCGCCGACTGCTGCAGAGCCTGGGCGAGAATCCCGACCGTCCGGGCCTGCTGGAAACGCCGACCCGGGTGGCGAAGGCATGGCAGCATTGGACCTCGGGCTACGACCAGGATCCGGTCGAGCTGTTGAAGGCGTTCGAGGACGGGGCCGAGCAGTACAACGAGCTGATCGTGGTGCGCGGGATTCCGGTGTATTCGCACTGCGAACATCATCTGGCGCCGTTCTTTGGCAAGGCGACCATCGGCTATCTGCCGAACGGGAAGATCGTGGGCCTGTCCAAGCTGACGCGGCTGGTCGACTGCTTCGCCAAGCGGCTGCAGGTGCAGGAACGTATGACGATCCAGATCGCGGAGGCGCTGATGAATGCGCTGGAGCCGAAGGCGGTGGGTGTGGTCGTCAAGTGCCGCCACATGTGCATGGAATCGCGCGGGATCCGTACGCCGGGCGAGGAGACCATCACGTCCGCGATGCTGGGCGAGCTGCAGCCGAACCTGGCGCTGCGCACCGAGTTCCTGGCGCTGGCACGCGAATCCTGATGTTTAAAGGCTGGTTGACCGACGTTGAGGGGGCGTTCGCGCAGGCGCGGGCGCAGGGCAAGCCGTTGTTCCTGTATTGGGGTGCGACCTGGTGCCCGCCGTGCAACCGGACCAAGGCGACGGTGTTCCAGTCCAGCCGCTTTGCCGAGCTGGCGCAGGGGTTCGTGGCGCTGCATCTGGATGGGGATGCGCCGGGCGCGCAGGCGCTGGGTGCGCGGTTCCAGGTGCGTAGTTATCCGACTCTCGTCGTGCTGCGTGCGGACGGGACCGAGATCACGCGCTTGCCGTGCGAGGTGGAGGGGCTGCGCTTCCTGGAGCTGCTTGCGCTTGCGTTGTCGAGCCCGGTAACGGTGTCCGAGGCGCTGGCGGCGGCGTTGAACGGATCGGCGCAGTTGAGCGACGATGCGTGGCGTTTGCTGGGCTTCTACTCGTGGGATACGGACGAGGGCGCTCTGCTGGCGGACCGTCCGCTTGCGGCCACCTTGGCACAGCTGGCCGAGGCGGCGCCGGCGGGCGAGGCGCGCGTGCGTTTCCAGTGGCTAGGCCTGCAGGCTGCCCTGGCAGCGCGCACGTACGCCGGCAGTGCGGCCGCCGATGCCGCTGCGGTGCAGGCCGTGCTGGCGGACCGCGCATCCGTCCATGCCCAGCTCGACCTGGTGCTGAACCTGGCAGTCGACCTCGTGCGTGGTCTGACCGCGCCCGACACCGCCGAACGCGTCCAGCTTGCTTCGGCGTGGGCGCAGGCATTGGAATTCATCGAGAACGATCTGGCGCGGAACGTCGCCGATCGCCTGCAAGCGCTGCGCACCCGCGTGCGCTTGGCGCGGCTGGGCGGTCCTGCGGTCAACATGGGCATGGCGCGCTCGCGCGTCGAGACGGCCCGGCTGGTGGTCAGCGAGCAGGCGCTGCGGCATACCGTGATCAACAGCGCCGCAGGTGTGCTGGCCGACGCCGGGGCGCTGGACGAGGCGCAAGAGCTGCTCGAAGCGGAACTGCCGCGCTCGCACGCGCCTTACTACTTCATGCACAACCTGGCCACCATCGCCCGCAAGCGCGACGACCGCGCGGGCGTCCTGCGCTGGTACGAGCAGGCAGCGCGCACGGCCGTGGGCCCGTCCACGCGCCTGCAATGGAGCGTCACTTATCTGCTGGCCCTGGTCGAACAGGCGCCCGGCGACGCCGCCCGCATCCAGGCCGCAGCCGCCGACGTGCTGGCGCTGGCGCGCGCACTGCCCGACGCCCGCGCCCAGCGCAACGGCATCCAGCTCCGCAAGCTCGTTGGCAAGCTCGACAGCTTCGCCGCCCCGGCCGCCGAGCTCGCCGCCTTCGCCCGCGCCTGACCTGCCTACAACGGTAGGAATCGCGGTAGCCGCCTCAGCTGAACATTCCACACCGGGGACGTACCCCGGCGTACATCTGTAGGAATCCGGGTAGCGGCCTGAGCTGAACTTTCGACACCGGGCACGTACCCCGGCGTACATCTGTAGGAATCGCGGTAGCCGCCTCAGCTGAACTTTCCACACCGGGGACGTACCCCGGCGTACAGGTGTAGGAGGGTGCCGCGGAGCGTGCCGGGGTGGGGCGGCGCTCGCCATCGCCGGTGCGGGTGGCGGGCCGCGCGCGGTCAGTCGTCGCCTGAAATCTTTTTGAACTTAGTTCCACATCGCGCGCTCCAAGCCGTTTTCGGAGCCCCGCATGGAACCTATTACTCGAGAACAGTTTGAACCGGTGCGCGCGCTGCTGGAGGGCGCGCGGCGCCGCACGCGTCCGCGCGTCCACGACCTCTACGATGTCTTCACCGCCGTCCTGCACTTCATCGACACCGGCGGCCCCTGGCGCAGCATGCCGCCCGACTTTCCGCCCTGGCGCACCGTCCACGAGTACTACACGCAATGGACCCTGCGCCGCCACAACGAATCGACCCTGCTGGAACGCGCGCTGGAAATGCTGGGGCGCCACGACCTGCTGGACAAGCTGCGCGCCCGCCTGGCCCGCAATGTCTAGCCGCGTCAGCGCACCACCAGCACCTCGGCGACCCAGTCCACGAAGGCGCGCACCCGGGCCGACAGGTGGCGATTGTGCGAGTACACCACCGACACGGGCAGCGGCGCGGGCCGCCACTCCGGCATGACCTCGACCAGTTCGCCCGCCGCCAGATCCGGCTCCAGCCCCAGCTGCGGCACCTGGATCATGCCGAGCCCGGCCCGGCAGCAGGCCAGATAGGCCTCGCTGCTGGCCACGGCCACCAGCGCGCGCATCCCAACCGTTTTGACCACGCCATCGTCGAGGTACTCCCACTCCATGTCGCGCCCGGTCTGGCTCGAGTAGAAATTGACCGCCAGGTGGTGCGGCAGCTCCGCAGGCGTGCGCGGCGTGCCGTGCGCGGCCAGATAGGCGGGCGCGGCCACGTTGATCTGCTCCATCTGGCCGATGCGCTTGGCAATCAGCCCGGAATCGCGCAGCGTGCCCACGCGCACCGCACAGTCGATCCCTTCGCCCACGAGGTCGGCAAAGCGGTCCGACGCACCGACGCGCAGCTGCAGGTCCGGATAGCGTGCAAAGAAGTCCGGCAGCCGCGGGATCAGCTGGCGGTGCGCCATCCGTTCCGGCAGCTCGACGCGGACCACGCCGTGCGGCCTGGCGGTGGCCGAGAACAGGTTGTTGAGGTCGTCCACATCGGCCAGCACCCGGCTGCAGCGGTCGAAATAGACCTGGCCCTCCACCGTCAGGCTGACCTTGCGCGTGGTGCGCTGGAGCAGCCGCACGCCGAGCTGGCGCTCGATCGCCTGGACCGCGTTGGTGACGGTGGGCCGAGGCAAGTCCAGCCGCTCGGCGGCCAGGGTGAAGCTCTTGCACTCGGCCACGGTGCGGAAAATCTGCATGCCGCGCAGCTGGTCCATTGTTAATCCTGTACGAATAAAGATGTCGAGAAGAGCATATTTATTGCCGAGTTTGATAATAGCAAAATGGCGGCATTGACCACACCATGGAGGCAGGAATGAAGCAGGTTCAACTTGGCAAATCGGGGCCGCAGGTTGCGCGCATGGGCCTGGGCGCAATGGGCATGAGCGATCTCTACGGTCCGGCAGACCGGCAGGAAAGCATCGCCACCTTGCACGCGGCGATGGAAGGCGGCATCACCCTGATCGATACCGGCGACTTCTACGGCATGGGCCACAACGAGCTGCTGATCCGCGAGGCGCTGGCCGGCCGCGACCGCGACAACGTGCTCATCAGCGTGAAATTCGGCGCCCTGCGCGGGCCGGACGGCAAGTGGCTGGGTTACGACGCGCGTCCCGAGGCGGTGAAGAACTTCTGCGCCTACTCCCTCAAACGTCTGGGAACGGACCACATCGACATTTATCGCCCCGCGCGCCTGGACCCGAACGTGCCGATCGAAGACACCATCGGCGCCATCGCGGACCTCGTGAAGGCCGGCTACGTGCGCCATATCGGCCTGTCCGAAGTGAGTGCCGAGACGATCCGCCGCGCCCACGCCGTGCACCCGGTGTCGGACTTGCAGGTCGAGTACTCGATGATCTCGCGCGGCATCGAACAGCCGGGCGCGGGCGGCGGCATCCTCGCCACCGTGCGCGAGCTGGGGATCGGTGTCACCGCCTACGGCGTCCTGTCGCGCGGCCTGATCTCCGGCCACTGGACCACCCAGCGCGAGGGCGAGAAGGACTTCCGCGGCCTGATGAGCCCGCGCTTCCAGGGCGCCAACCTGCAGCAGAACCTGTCCCTGGTCGACCGCCTGCGCGAATTCGCCGAAAGCAAGGGCGCCAGCGTGGCCCAAGTCGCCATCGCCTGGGTTCTGGCCCAGGGCGAGGACATTGTGCCCTTGGTCGGCGCGCGCCGCCGCGACCGTCTGGCCGAAGCCTTCGGCGCCCTTGACCTCGCGCTCAGCCAGGACGACCTGGCCCAGCTCAACGCCCTGGTGCCGCCGGACGCCGTGGCCGGCACGCGCTACAACGAGGCGCAAATGGCACACCTCGACAGCGAACGGCGCTGACCGGCCATGGCGCCTCGTCCTACATGAGCACGATTCAAGTCATGCTCATAACGGATGAGGTAGCCTAAAGGCATGTTTGAAAAACTCAATCTCGCGCTGTTTTACGCAATTCACGGCAGCCAACAACCCGCCTGGCGCATCGTGCTCGGCGAGCTGATGGCCGAATGGCTGATCATGCTGGTGCCGCTGACGCTGGTGCTGCTCTGGATGAGCGGCCGCGACAGCTGGCGCCTCGCGGCCCTGCGCGCGCTGCTGGCCACCGTGGCCGCGCTCGTGCTCAACTGGGTGCTCGGCCACCTCTGGTTCCACCCGCGTCCGTTCATGCTCGGGCTGGCCGAGAACGTGCTCAACCACGCGCCCGACAGTTCCTTCCCCAGCGACCACGCCACCATCATGTTCACGGTCGCCTTGGTGCTGCTGCGGGACCGCGCGGTGCGGCCGTTTGGCGTGCTGATCGGCATCGCCGCGCTGGCCACGGCCTGGGGCCGCGTCTATCTCGGCGTGCACTGGCCGCTGGACATGGCCGGGGCCGCCGCGATGGCCGCGCTGATGACG
>NZ_SPVF01000094.1 GCF_004614185.1 Zemynaea arenosa
GCGCTGGCCGGTGCGCCTGCATCCGGCGCGACCTTCACTTGCTGGCCTCCGGCCGCCGGCACGCCGCCACCGTGCGCCGCAGCGCCATGGCCCGCCGCACCCGGCTTCAGGTTGCCCGCGCCTTCGACCTCGATGTGCACCAGATCCGCGCCCACCGCCATCACCGTGCCCGCCTTGGCGCCCAGCTTCACCACCTTGCCATGCACCGGCGACGGAATCTCCACCGTCGCCTTATCGGTCATCACATCGGCCAGCACCATGTCTTCGGTGATGTCGTCACCTTCCTTGACATGCCACTCCACCAGCTCCACTTCCGCAATGCCCTCGCCGATATCCGGCATCTTGATCACGTGAATACCCATGCCTTATGCCTCCAGCGTACGTTTGAATGCCTGCGCGACGCGCGCCGGGCCGGGGAAGTACGCCCATTCCTGGGCGTGCGGGTAGGGCGTGTCCCACCCGGTGACGCGCTCGATCGGCGCCTCCAGGTGATAGAAGCAGTGCTCCTGCACCAGCGACACCAGCTCCGCGCCGAAGCCGCAGGTGCGGGTCGCTTCATGCACCACCACGCAGCGGCCGGTCTTCTTGACCGATTCCACGATGGTGGCCAGGTCCAGTGGCCACAGGCTGCGCAGGTCGATGATCTCCGCGTCGATGCCCGCTTCGCGCGCCGCTGCCTCGCACACCCACACCATGGTGCCGTAGGCGAGGACGGTCAGCTCCGCGCCGGGGCGGAAGATGGCCGCCTTGTCCAGCGGGACGTTGTAGTAGCCCTCCGGGACTTCGCCCATCGGGTGCTGCGACCAGGGCACGACCGGGCGGTCGTGATGGCCGTCGAAGGGGCCGTTGTACAGGCGCTTGGGTTCCAGGAAGATCACCGGGTCGTCGTTCTCGATGGCCGAGATGAGCAGGCCCTTGGCATCATACGGATTGGAAGGCATCACCGTGCGCAGGCCGCACACGTGCGCGAACACCGCCTCCGGGCTTTGCGAGTGCGTCTGGCCACCGTAGATGCCGCCGCCGCAGGGCGTGCGGATCGTCAGCGGTGCGGTGAAGTCGCCCGCCGAGCGGAACCGCAGGCGCGCGGCCTCGGACACGATCTGGTCGTAGGCCGGGTAGATATAATCCGCGAACTGGATCTCGATGCACGGCCGCAGGCCATAGGCGGCCATGCCGATCGCCGCGCCCACGATGCCGCTTTCGGAAATCGGTGCGTCGAACACGCGCGACTTGCCGTATTTTTTCTGCAGCCCTTCGGTCACGCGGAACACGCCGCCGAAGTAGCCGACGTCCTGGCCGAACACCACGACGTTGTCGTCCCGCTCCATCATGACGTCCTGCGCCGATCGCAGCGCCTGGATCATCGTCATCGATGTCTTCTTGTCGATATTGTCTTTCATGTCTCGCATCCGCTCAGATCCCCAGCTGTTGGCGCTGCACGCGCAGGTGTTCCGGCATGTCCTTGTAGACGTCCTCGAACATCTGGGCGGGGCTGAACACGTGGCCGGTGGCCAGCGTGCCGTACTGCTCCGCCTCTTTCTGCGCCGCGATCACTTCGGCCTCCAGGGCCTTGTGCGTCTCCTCGTGCTCCTTCTCCGACCAGGCGCCGAGCGTGATCAGGTGGCGCTTGAGGCGCCCGATCGGGTCACCCAGCGGGAAGCTGTTCCACTCGTCGGCGGGGCGGTACTTGGACGGATCGTCCGACGTCGAGTGCGGGCCGGCCCGGTAGGTCACCCATTCGATCAGGGTCGGACCCAGGTTGTTGCGGGCGCGTTCGGCGGCCCAGCAGGAGGCCGCGTACACGGCCAGGAAGTCGTTGCCGTCCACGCGCAGGGACGCGATGCCGCAGCCCACGCCGCGCGCGGCAAAGGTGGTGTTCTCGCCGCCGGCGATGGCCTGGAAGGTCGAGATGGCCCACTGGTTGTTGACCACATTGAGGATCACCGGGGCGCTGTACACGTGGGCGAAGGTGAGGCCCGTGTCGAAGTCCGCTTCGGCAGTGGCGCCGTCGCCGATCCAGGCCGAGGCGATGCGGGTGTCGCCCTTGATGGCGGAGGCCATGGCCCAGCCCACGGCCTGGATGTACTGCGTGGCGAGGTTGCCGGAGATGGAGAAGAAGCCTTTTTCCTTCACCGAGTACATGACCGGCAGCTGGCGGCCCTTGAGCGGGTCGCGCTCATTGGACATCAGCTGGCAGATCATGTCGACCATCGGATAGCCGCGCTGCAGCAGGATGCTCTGCTGGCGGTAGGTCGGGAAGCACATGTCGTCCGGGCGCAGGGCAAGCGCCTGCGCGGTGCCGATGGCTTCCTCGCCCAAGCTCTGCATATAGAAGGACATCTTCTTCTGGCGCTGCGCGGTGAGCATGCGCGCGTCGAAAATCCGGGTCTGCAGCATGGTGCGCAGGCCGGCGCGCATCTGGTCGATGGACAGCTCGGGGGCCCACTGGCCGACCGCATTGCCGTCGTCATCGAGCACCCGCACCAGCGAGTAGGCGATGTCGCGCGTGTCCATGGGGAGTACATCGACCGGGGGCTTGCGTACGCTGCCGGCGGGCGAGACCCGCAGGTAGGAGAAGTCGGTCGCACAGCCTGGGCGGCCCGTGGGTTCGGGCACGTGCAGGCGCAAAGCTTGGTCCTTGCTCATCGAATTGTTCCTTATGGCGCGATCGTGTCGCGCGCAGTCCATGGCCGGGTTGCACGGGTAGCGCGCGCCGGCCGGTTTTCAAGACTTCAGGGTGCCATCTGACCAGTGGCCGGAGGCACGGCAGGGTAACATATTTTGCAAGAGTTTCCGTGCGCGGAAAGCAGCGCCCTGGACGAGCGCTTCGGTTCAGGCTGCAACTTACCCCGCGTCGATTCCAAACCACCCTTGTCTCGGGCGCCCCTCTTACTGGTGAGCCGCACGCGCAACACTTCTGCCGCTCAGCACGCCGGGGTACGTCCCCGGCGGGCTGAGGTGCAAAAGTGTCAAGGGGGTGGGAAATGTGGGGGAGTTCGGGCGGGAGCGGGCCGCGGGCACTGGCGATGGTGCTGGAGGGCCGGCGGACGTGCAGGCGGTGGCGCGGCAGGACCGCCGGGGGGCGCCCCGCCGCCGTGATCCGGCAGCGGTCCAGCGGTGCGACCGCGCCGTGGGACTTACTGCCGCGGCTCGCCGTTGCGGTTGACCAGGATGCGGTTGCCCGGGTCGTTCGCCATCTGCACGTGGTGGGTGGTGCCGCGGTAGACGTAGGTCACGTCGTAATAATCCGGCCGCGACGAGGGCACGTTCTCGCAGCGCCGCACATCCTGCGTGCCTCCGCGCCCGGCCATGTTGGAGCCGACTGCCGCACCGCCAATCGCACCTGCGGCGGTGGCGACATCGCGCCCCGTGCCGCCGCCGACCTGGTGGCCCAGGATGCCGCCAATGACCGCTCCGGCCAGGGTGCCCGCGGTGCTGCGGCCCTGGTCCGCCACCTGCTGCCGCTCGACCCAGCAGCGCTGCTCGGTGTTGCCCATCACGGCGCGCACGGAGCTCACCGGTACTGTGTACACGTCTTCATTCGACCGGCGGCGATACTCGTAGGTGGGCTGGGGCAGCGGCGCCGGCGCCTCGTTGGCATAGCGCTGGCGGCCATTCCCGCGCAGCGGCCGCACCGACGAGATGCGGTCATTCAGCCCCATGCCGTTCAGGGACTCATAGCTGCCACGACGCAGGACCACGCACCGCCCGCTGAAACGCGCGTCGGTGCACACTTCCCATTGGCCACGGTCGACCACGACCGAGGATGCGCGGTCGTTGAAGCCCGCGCGCGCCAGGTCGTTGATCTTGCGGTCCGCCGTGACGGCGCGCCCCCGCCAGCCGTCGTGCTCATATAGGGTGATCTGCGCCAGCGCGGGTACGCTGGCGGCAAGCAGGCTGGCCGCGGCCAGCAATTTCAGTCGGTAAGTCATGGTTGTCCTCCTTGTTTTACTTTCAGAATGCCCGTGATTCGCGAGCCGGTCTGTGCGTTAAGCAACTTTGGCTGCTGTATCATTACGCGGGTATGGATACCGAAGTCCTGAAAACCCAAAGCCTGGCCTGGCTGCTCTCGGCCGCCACCGATCCGATGTTGATCGCGGACGAGGCAGGCCTCATCGTGCTGGCCAATGACGCCGCGCACCGCCTGTTCGGCTACGCCCCGCCGGCGCTCAGCGGCCAAGCGGTCGAAATCCTGGTCCCGGAAGGCGTGGCCGGCGACCACGCGCGCCTGCGGGGGAGCTATGCCGAACAGCCGCGCGCCCGCCCCATGGGCAAGGGGCTGGAACTGCAGGCCCGCCATTCAGCCGGCTACCTGTTCCCGGTGGAGGTCAGCCTGTCGCCGCTGGAGACGCCGGACGGCGCCCGGCTGGTCATGGCCACCATCCACGACATCAGCGCCCGCAAGCGCTACGAAACTGCGCTGCTGGAAAGTGAAGAGCGCATGCGCGCCGTGTTCGAGACGGCGGTCGATGCCATCATCACCATCGATGAACGTGGCATGGTCGAGCGCATGAACCCCGCCGCCCAGCGCATCTTCGGCTGGACCGAGGCGGAGGTGAGCGGCAAGAACATCAAGATGCTGATGCCGTCCCCCGACCGCGAGCGCCACGACGGCTACCTGCACCACTACATCTCGACCGGCGAGAAACGCATCATCGGCAAGGGCCGCGAGGTCAAGGGCCTGCGCAAGGATGGCACCGTGTTCCCGATGGACCTGGCCGTGGCCGAGATGCACATCAGCGGCAAACGCATGTTCACAGGCCTGGTGCGCGACATCACCGAGCGCAAACAGGCCGAGGAGCGCAACGCCGCGCTGCTGGCGGAACTCACCAGCGCCAACGAGGAGCTGACCAATTTCGCCTACGTGGTCTCGCATGACCTCAAGGCCCCGCTGCGCGCCATCGGCTCGCTGGCCGACTGGCTGGCCACCGACTACGCGGACAAGTTCAACGACGAAGGCAAGGAGCACATGCGGCTCCTGATCAACCGCGTGCACCGCATGGCCGCCCTGATCGACGGCATACTGCAGTATTCGCGCGTGGGCCGGGTGCGCGAGGCCGGTGCGGCGATCGACTTGAACCGCGTGCTGGCCGAGGTGGTGGACCTGCTGGCGCCGCCGCCGCACATCCAGGTGCGCGTGCAGGCGGACCTGCCCACGGTGACGGCCGAACCGACCCGCATCCACCAGCTGTTCCACAACCTGCTGTCCAATGCCATCAAGTACATGGACAAGCCGGAAGGCGAAGTGGATGTGACGTTCGAAGATGCCGGCGCCGAGTGGCACTTCCAGGTGCGCGACAATGGCCCGGGCATCGAGGCTCGCCACTTCGAGCGCATTTTCCAGCTGTTCCAGACCCTGGCCCCGCGCGACCGCGTGGAAAGCACGGGTGTGGGCCTGGCGCTGGTGAAAAAGATCGTGGAAATGTACGGCGGCCGGGTGTGGGTGGAATCGGTCGTCCGCCAGGGCACTGCCTTCCACTTCACGCTGCCGAAGACGCAACCTACCGGGAAGCTAGAATGAACGTCACCAACAAACCTATCCTGCTGGTCGAAGACGACCAGGTCGACGTGATGACCATCCGCCGGGCGCTCAAGGAAATCCACGTGCTCAACCCGGTCGTCAACATGGAGAACGGCGAGGCGGGCCTGGAATACCTGGCCGATCCTGACCAGCAGCGGCCCTGCATCATCCTGCTGGACCTGAACATGCCCATCATGAACGGCATCGAGTTCCTGCAGAACGTGAAAGCCGATCCGCGCTTCCGCAGCATTCCGGTGATCGTGCTGACCACGTCCGAAGAGCAGCAGGACAAGGTCAACAGCTTCGAACTGGGCGTGGCGGGCTACATGGCCAAGCCGGTCGACTACAAGCAGTTCGTCGAGATGATGCGCTCGATCGACGTGTACTGGACCATCAGCGCGCTGCCGTGAACATGCCTTTGCCCCAAGCGCCGCGCGTGCGCGTGCTGATTGTCGAAGACGACACCGTCGACCGCATCGCCTGCCGCCGCGCCTTTGCCGCCGACCGCGCCCACAGCTTCGAGCTGCTGGAGGCCGAGCACGGGGAGGAGGGCCTGGAACGCGCCGTGGCCGAGCGCCCGGATTGCATCCTGCTGGACTACAACCTGCCCGACCTCTCGGGCCTCGAATTCATCGACCGGCTGGACACTGCGCTGCCCGGCGTGATCCCGGTGATGATGCTGACCGGTGCCGACAGCGCCGCCGTCGCCGCCGAATCGATGCGCCGCGGTGCGCGCGACTACCTGGTCAAGGACGTCGACGGCCACTATCTGGAGCTGCTGCCCGGCGCCATCGACCGCATGCTGCGCGAACAGCGCCTGCTGGACGAGAAGCGCCGCACCGAGGCCGAGCTGCGCGAGTCGCAGTCGGAGCTGCGCCGGCTGGCCGCCTACCAGGAAACCATCAAGGAGGAAGAGCGCAAGCGCATCGCCCGCGAGATCCATGATGAACTGGGCGGCCTGCTCACCGGGATCAAGGCCTACATCTCGGTCGCCATCGAACGCGCGCAGCGGGACGGGCGCGAGGCGGACCCGCTGCTGGGCGAGACGGCCGGCCTGGCGCAGACCGCGATCGAGACCGTGCGCCGCGTGATCTCCGACCTGCGTCCCAGTGTGCTGGACCAGCTGGGTGTGTGGCCCGCCGTCGAGTGGTACACGGAGCAGGTGGCCATCCGCAGCGGCATCACGACCGAGTGCCGCATCCTGCCGAGCGCCATCGCCACCGAGCTGGATGCGGAGCGCAGCACCATGGTCTTCCGCATCGCGCAGGAGGCGCTGACCAATGTGGTGCGGCACGCACAGGCCACCCACGCCAGCGTGCTGGCCGAGGTGGTCCACGGCGTGCTCCTCCTCACGGTGACGGACAATGGCAAGGGCATCGAGGCCGGTGGTCTCCTGAGCCGCGACTCCTGGGGCATCCTGGGGATGCACGAACGGACCCGCCGCTTTGCGGGCGACTTGAAGGTGTTCGGGGAGCCAGGGCAGGGCACCACGCTGCAGCTGCGGCTTCCTTTGGACCAGGAACAGAAACAAGGACAGGCATGAACAAGATCCGGGTGCTGCTGGTCGACGACCATGCTATTGCGCGCAACGGCGTGCGGCTGATGCTGGGCACCGCCGACGACATCGAAGTCACCGGTGAGGCGGGCAACGCGCAGGAGGCGCTGGCGAAGATCGCGGCCGAACCGTTCGACGTGGCGGTGATCGACATCACCATGCCCGGCAAGAACGGGCTCGATCTGCTCAAGGCCATTCGGGCGGACTACGCCAAGCCCGCGGTGCTGATCCTGTCCACCTATTCCGAAGAGGTGTACGCGGTGCGGGCGCTCAAGCTGGGCGCGGCGGGCTACCTGACCAAGGACGTCGCCACCTCGGTGCTGATCGCCGCGGTGCGCAAGGCGGCGAGCGGCGGCAAATACGTCAGCCCCGCGATGGTGGAAAAACTGGCCAGCATGATTGGCGGGGCGGCACCGGGTGGGCACGAGGCCCTGTCGGACCGCGAGTTCGAAGTCTTCAAGCTGATCGCGCGTGGCGAATCGCTGGTGCGCATCGGCGAGCTGCTGCACCTGTCCCCGAATACGGTGACCACCTACCGCACCCGCATCCTGGAAAAAATGGGCATGACCACCAATGCGGAATTGACAAGATACGCGCTCGAACAGGGCATGCTGTAGCGCTGTCATGACCGCGTGTCAGGGATCCCCTACACCAAGTCTCCGGCTCCCTTGATAACGCAACGAGCCGCGGTTTGCCACAATGCTTCTCATAGATTCATAAAACAAATCACAGAGGAAGCCATCATGGACAACCACGGTCAGCAAAGCGTCAAATGCAGCCACTGCGCCTTCAAGGCCCTGTGCCTGCCCAGCGGTCTGGATGACGCCAGCATGGAGCAGCTGAACAGCATCATCGTGCGCCGCCGCCGCGTGGCCAAGGATGAACAGCTGTACCGCGCGGGCCAGGCCTTCGGTTCCATGTACGCCGTCCACTTTGGTGAATTCAAGACCACCCAGGTCAACCGCCGCGGCGCGCTGCAGGTGACCGGATTCCTGATGGCCGGCGAGCTGCTGGGCATGGACGCCATCGCCACCGGCGCCCACGCCTGCGACGCGGTCGCGCTGGAAGACAGCGAAGTGTGCGAGATTCCGTACTCGCAGCTTGGCCCCCTGATCGGCCGCATCCCGGTCCTGATGCAGCACTTCCACCGTCTCATGAGCCAGGAAATCCTGCGCGAACAGTCGGTCATGCTCTTCCTCGGGAATATCCGCGCCGACCAGCGCATGGCGATGTTCCTCCTGAGCCTCGGCAAGCGCTATGCGGCACGCGGGTTCTCCGGTTCGCGCTACCAGCTGCGCATGTCGCGCGAAGACATCGGCGCTTACCTGGGCCTGACCATCGAATCGGTCAGCCGCCTGCTGGTCAAGTTCCGCAACAACGGCTGGATCAAGCTGCAGCAGCGCGAAGTCGAACTGCTGGACCGCACCAGCCTGGAAGCCCTGGCGGCCGGCGTGGAAGCCGACGATATCGAGACCTCGACCCCGGCCCGCACGCCGGTGCGCAAGGTCAAGCCGATCGCGCCGCAACCGTCCCGCGTGATTCCCATCCACGCCGCCGTCGCCGCCTGATCGCCGTTCGCCAAGGAGCCCTGCCATGCACCAGCTGAATTCCAGCGACAAGTCCGAACTGCAGCGCATCCTCAACGAACGCCGGACCGCGCTGCACGAGGCCATCCGCGACCGCCTGCACGGCCGCGACGACAGCGAGCAGCGCGCCATCTTCAACCATTTCGCCGATGGCGACAGCCCGGCCGAGGCCACGCTGCTGGAGAACCTCGACGTGGCCGTCCTGGAGCACGAGTTCCGCGAGCTGCGCGCCGTGGACGCAGCCCTCAAGCGGCTGGACTTCGGCGCGGCGGGCATCTGTGCCGAATGCGGCGGCCCGATCGCGGTCGAGCGCCTGCGCGCGGAACCGACGGCCCTGACCTGCATCCATTGCCAGCAGCGGATCGAGGAGGCGGCGCGCCAGCGCTGATCCCGTCAACGCGGCGCGTTGTCGCCGCGCGTTGTCGCGCGCGGCGGATTGGACAAACGGACGTATAATTTCCGTTTTGCCATCTCCGCAGGCAGCCATGACCCAGCTCCCGAAACCCGCCGGTCCCGATTTTTCCGCGATGCGCCGGGCGCAGCTCCTGATCGAGCGCGTGGCGGATTACGCCATCTATATGCTGCACCCTGACGGCACCGTCGCGACCTGGAATGCGGGCGCGCGCCGCTTCAAGGGCTATGCGGACGATGAAATCATCGGCCAGCACTTCTCGCGTTTCTACACCGACGAAGACCGTACGGCCGGCCGCCCGCGCCGGGCGCTGGAGACCGCGCAGCTCGAGGGCAAGTTCGAGGACGAGGGCTGGCGCGTGCGCAAGGATGGCACCCGCTTCTGGGCCTCGGTAGTAATCGATCCGATCTACGACGACGACGGCGCGCTGTTTGGCTTTGCCAAGATCACCCGCGACATCAGCGACAAGAAGGCCGCCCGCGACGCCCTGCAGCGCAGCGAGCACAATTTCCGCCTGCTGGTGCAGGGCGTGACCGACTACGCCATCTACATGCTCTCGCCGGGCGGCGACATCACCAACTGGAACGCCGGCGCCCAGCGCATCAAGGGCTACACGGCGGACGAAGTGGTGGGCACGCATTTTGAACGCTTCTACACGCCGGAGGACCGGGCCAACGGCTTGCCGGCCCGCGCCCTGGCGCGGGCCCAGGCCGAGGGCCACTTCGAGGCCGAGGGCTGGCGCCTGCGCAAGGATGGCTCGCGCTTCCGCGCCAGCGTGGTGATCGACCCGATCCGCAACGATGCGGGTGAGCTGGTGGGCTTTGCCAAGATCACGCGCGACATCACCCAGCGCATGCAGCTGGAAGAAGCGCGCCAGGCGCTGCACCATGCGCAAAAGCTGGAGGCGGTGGGCAAGCTGACCGGCGGCGTGGCGCATGACTTCAACAACATCCTGCAGATCATCGGCGGCAACCTGCAGCTGCTCGGCCCCCATGTGCGCGGCAACGACCTGGCGCTGCGCTACCTGGAGACCTCGCTGGGCGCGGTGGAGCGCGGCGCCAAGCTGTCCTCGCAGCTGCTGGCCTTTGCGCGCCGCCAGCCCTTGCAGCCGGTGGTGGTCAACATGAGCCGCGTGCTGCGCGGGACCGAGGAGCTGCTGCGCCGCGCGCTGGGCGAAACCATCGACGTGGAGACCGTGGTCGCGGCGGGGCTGTGGAACGCCCAGCTCGACCCGGGCCAGCTCGAAAACGTGGTGCTCAACCTGGGCATCAACGCACGGGACGCGATGCCGGGCGGCGGCAAGCTGACCGTGGAGCTGCAGAACGCGATGCTCGACGATGCCTACGTCAACTCAACGCACGACGTGCCGCCGGGCCAGTACGTGATGCTGGCCGTGAGCGACACCGGCACTGGCATGACGCCCGAGGTGCTGGAACGCGCCGTTGAGCCCTTCTTCACCACCAAGGCGGAAGGCAAGGGCACGGGCCTGGGCCTGTCGATGGCCTTTGGCTTCGTCAAGCAGAGCGGAGGCCACTTCCGCATCTACAGCGAGGTGGGTCACGGCACCACCATCAAGATGTACTTCCCGCGCTCGCACGATGCCGAGGAAGCCCTGCCTGCCGCGCCGAGCGGGGAGATCATCCACGGCAGCGGCACCATCCTGGTGGTGGAGGATGACCTGAATGTGCAGGCCACCGTGGTCGGCATGCTCACGAGCCTCGGCTACCAGGTGCTCAAGGCGGACAACGCGGAGAGCGCGCTGTCGGTGCTGAAGGCGGGGGTGCGCTGCGACCTGTTGTTCACCGACGTCGTCATGCCCGGCCCCGTGAAGTGCACCGAGCTGGCGCGCCAGGCCAAGATCATGCTGCCGGACCTGGAGGTGCTGTTCACCTCCGGCTATACCCAGAACGCCATCATCCACGGCGGCCGTCTCGATCCGGGCGTGCAGCTGCTCAGCAAGCCGTACCGGCGCGAGCAGCTGGCTCACAAGGTGCACCAGATGCTGGCCAACCGCGTGAAGGCGGCGGGCAAGCGCGTGCTGGTGGTGGAAGACGAACCGCAGGCGCGCGGCATGTGCTGCGACATCCTGCGCTCGGTTGGCCATGTGCCCGACAGTGCGGAGAGTGCCGAACAGGCCCTCGAGCTGCTGGGACGCGAGCGCTTCGACGTCATGTTGACGGATATTTCGCTGCCCGGCATGGACGGGGTGGCGCTGGCGCAGGCCGCGCGCGCCCAGTGGCCGGGGCTGCGCATCGTGTTCACGTCCGGGTACGGCGACGCGGGTCCGGGCGCAGCGCAGCTGGGCGCAATCCACCTGCGCAAGCCCTACGACCTGCGCCAGCTGATCGACGCGATCAAGGCCTGATACCGGGTCTCAGCCGGCGTGCGGGTTGGCGGGCGGGCGTTTGACGAAGAAGGCCGTCGCCACAGCGGCCAGCGAGAGCACCGCACCGCACAGGAAGGCGGTGCGGATGCCCGCCGTCGTCGCGGCGGCGGCACTGGCTCCGGCCGCGGTCTGGCTGGCGGTCTGCATGGTCATGATGGCGACGTACAGCGCCGTTCCCGCCGCTCCGGCCACCTGCTGCGTGGTACCCAGCACCGCGCTCCCATGTGAATAGAGATGCGGCGGCAGCGCGCCCAGGCTGGCCGTGAACAGGGGCGTGAACATCAGTGCCAGGCCGATCGACAGCACGATGTGCGCCACCAGCAGCAGCCACGCCGGCGCGTCCGGCTGCAGGAAGGCCAGGGCCCACATCAGGGCGCTGAACAGCAAAGCGCCTGGCACCACCAGCGGCAGCGGGCCATGGCGATCGAACAGCGCCCCGACCTTGGGTGCGCACAGGCCCATGATCAGGCCACCCGGCAGCAGGAGCAGGCCGGTGTTCAGGGTGGAGAGGCCCAGCACGTTCTGCAGGAAGATCGGCAGCAGGATGAAAACGCCGAACATGGACATCATCAGGGTCGCCATCATCGCGGCCGGAATGGTGAAGCGCCCGTGCGCGAGCACGCCCAGGTCCAGCAGCGCGCGGTCTTCCTTGCGCAGGGCGATCTGGCGCAGCACGAACAGCGTGATCACGACCACGCCCACGGCCAGCATCATCCAGGGCGAGACCGCGGGCGCGTGCAGCGCCATTTCACCGAGCCCGTTCAAGCCGTAGACCAGGCTCCCGAAACCGAGCGCCGCCAGCGGTATGGAGACCACGTCAATCGGCGCCTTCACCGGCTCGGATACATTGCGGATCTTCCACAGCCCCAGCGCCAGGGACGCCAGCGCAATCGGCAGCACGAGCCAGAACAGCCAGCGCCACGACAGCACCGCCAGGATCAGGCCCGAGAGCGTGGGGCCGATGGCCGGGGCCACCGAAATCACCGTGGAGATCTGGCCCATGGTCTTGCCGCGCGACTGCTCCGGCACCAGCTGCATGATGGTCGTCATCAGCAGCGGCATCATGATGGCGGTGCCGGAGGCCTGCACGATGCGGCCCACCACCAGCATCGCGAAGCCCGGCGCCAGTGCGGCGACCAGCGTGCCCGCGCTGAACAGGGACATCGCGAGCGTGAACACGGGCCGCGTGTTGAGACGCTGGATCAGGAAGCCGGTGACCGGGATCACCACCGCCATGGTCAGCATGAAGGCGGTGGTCAGCCACTGCGCCTGGCTGGCGGAAATGGCCAGGTCGGCCATCAGCCGGGGCAGGGCGACGGCCATGATGGTCTCGTTGAGGATGACCACGAAGGACGACACCAGCAGCAGGCCGATGACGAGGCGGTGCGCAGGCGGGAGCTCCTGCGGCGGCGCGTCCGGCAGTCCGGGCGCGGGTTCGGTGGCAACGGCGGGGCTGTGGGCACTCATGCGATGTCGTCTCCTCTTGGTCTCCTGCGCAGCGCAATGAGTGCCGCGCGGGCCGCTGGTGTTGTGATGTGGCGGTTAGCCGGCGATTGTAACCGCGATCCAGGCGGCGCGCCGCGGGGGCGCACGGACCGGCCGGCGGCAGTGTAAGATGGCCCGCCATGACTTTGTTCCTCCTGATCTTCCTCGCCGGCCTGTGGGCCGGTATCCAGAACACCCTGGCGGGCGGCGGCTCCTTCGTCACACTGCCTGCGCTGATCGTCTCCGGCATGTCGCCGCTGGCCGCCAACATCACCTCCACAGTGGCCCTGTTCCCCGGCCAGGTGACCTCCGGCTATGCGGGCCGCAAGCTGGTGACCGGTGCGGGGCCGCTCCCGTTCTGGGCCCTGTTCGCGCTGAGCGTCGCCGGGGGCGCGGTGGGCGGGCTGCTCCTTCTGCATACTTCGCCGAAGGTGTTCGCCCGGCTGGTCCCGTGGCTGGTGCTGTTCGCGACCGCGGTGTTCACGTGGGGCAGCTTCTTTCGGGGTGGGCTGCGCAGGCGGGCGGGAGATACATCGGCCGATGCGGGCAACCCAGGCCCGCAAAGCGCGCTCCACATCGGCCCCGCGGCCACCGCCTCCGCCCAATTCCTCATCGCCGTGTATGGCGGCTACTTCGGCGGCGGCATCGGCATCCTGATGATGGCAGCATTGACCATGGCCGGCCTGTCGGCCCGCCACGCCGGCGCCACCAAGAACGTGCTGGCCGGAGTGATGAACGCCTCCGCTGTCATCATGTTCCTCGCCTCGCCGGAGCTGCATTGGCGCCAGGCCGTGGTACTGGGGGCGGGCGCCATCATCGGCGGCCTGCTGGGCGCCTGGGCCCTGCATCGCGTGAACGAGAAGGTACTGCGGCTTGCGATCGTTGGTATCGGCATCGCGCTGACGATTGGTCTGTTCCTGAAGCCCCTGTGAAATGAGTCTCGGAGCCTTGCCATTTCGGCAGCGCTTCATGCTAGAGTGTGGCGACCTCAACCATAGGGAGCCACCATGCGCCGCTGCGTCCTGCTGCTGTCCGTCCTGTTCTCCACCGCGGCCATGGCCGCGCCGTACCAGAGCTACGAAATCCGCGGCACCCGGGCGTACACCGCCAGCTATGCGAATGGCGTGAACAAGGCCGGTGAGGTGGTGGGCGTGGTGGAGTCCGAGCAGGGCGAACAGAGTTCCTTCGTGACCCGCAATGGCAAGCTGGTGCTGCTCGAGTCGCTGGGCGGAGAGCAGGGCAACGCCAACGCCATCAACGATGCCGGCATCGTGGCCGGTACCGCGCAGACGCACGAGCGCCGCTGGCACGCCTTCATGCATTATCCGGATGGCCGCATCGAAGACCTGGGCACGCTCGGTGGCCCGGGCAGCGTGGCGCGCGCCATCAACAACCGCGGGCAGGTCACCGGCTACTCCGATACCGATGACGGTCACTGGCACGGCTTCCTGTACGAAGACGGCCGCATGACGGACATCGGCACCCTCGGTGGCCGCTTCAGCGCCCCGATGGGCATCAACAACGACGGCACCGTGGTCGGCATGTCCGAGCGCGGCGACGGCCAGCGCCACGCGTTCGTCTACACCCGCGCCGGTGGCCTGGTGGACATCGGCACCCTCGGTGGACGCCACAGCATGGCCAGCGGGATCAACGACCAGGGCCTGGTGGTTGGGACCTCCGAAACGAAGGACCACCGCTGGCATGCCTTCACCTGGGACGGCAAGACCATGCGCGACCTCGGCCCCGCCATCGGCTGGGGCAACAGCTACGGCGCCGCCGTCAACAGCCATGGGCGCATCGTCGGCACCTACATCGATGGCCTGCACCGCACCTTCGTCTACGAGGCGGGGGATACGCGGTTCATGTCCGCCGAGGACAGCCTGTACCGCCCGACCGCGATCAACGACGAAGGCCTGATCGTCGGCCAGCGCGTGTCGGAAGGGAAGATGAAGGCACTGATGCTGATCCCCAGCTCGCGCGCGCTGCCCTCGTTGCCGATTGACCGGATGATCATGCTGCTGGCCGCCGTCGGCCTGCTGCTGGTGGCGCTGGAAGCACGGCGCCAGCGCCGCATGGGCACCTTCTAGGGAAGCTCGGCGCGGCACATTGCTGGTCACTATGACCGTGTTAGCGACAATCCATGGTGCAGGACCGCGCTGCTTGTTAAGATGAGCGGTCCGCCGGTGCCCCGTCCCCGCATCGCTTCACGCTTCACCCTCCCGCGCCTCGCGGGGGCACCGACGAAAGACATCATGGATTACGAATTCAGGCGGCTCGACGCGCTGCGCCGGCTCGAGCTGCTCGACACGCCGCCGGGCGAAGCCTTCGACCGCATCACGCGCATGGCTGCGCGCCTCTTCAAGCTCCCCATCGCCGCGGTCTCGCTGACCGACTCGGACCGCCAGTGGTTCAAGTCGCGCGTCGGCGTGGAGCATGACCACATCCCGCGCATCAAGGCCCCGTGCGGCCAGGTGGCGGACAAGGCCTGCCACCTCACCATCCCGGACTTGCTGGAAGATCCGTACTTCCGCGACAGCACGCTGGCACAGTCGGGCATCCGCTTCTATTCCGGCGCGCCGCTGATGACCAAGGACGGCTACTGCCTGGGTGCGATGTGCGTGCTGGGCACCGAGCCGCGCACCGTCACGGAAGAAGAAGCCGAGGCCCTGCGGGACCTGGCCGAGATGGTGATGGCGCAGATCGAACTGCAGCACGCGATCGGCCGGGTCGACCCGCACAGTGGGCTCCCCAACCGCAATCAGTTCATGGAGGACTTCGCGGACCTGGCGCTGGACCGGCCGCAGGGCGAGCCGCGCCACCTGGTGCTGCTCAACGTGGCCAGCCCGGAGCAGGTGGGGCACGCCGTGCGCGCGCTGGGCGCGGGCGTGCTGGATGAAGTGATGGCCGACTTCCTGCCTGCCTTCCGCGCGCGCTTCCCCGGCACCGCCTACCAGGTGGGCGCGACCCAGTTCGCCGTATTGGCGCCGCAGGAGAGCAGCCTGCGCACCCTGACCAGCCTCGCAGCCGACTGGAGCCCGGGCATCCATATCAGTGACACCTCGCGCTACGTCGCCACCCCGGCCATTGGCATTGCGCCGTTCGGCATCGGGGAGGCCGATGCGCTGGACGTGCTGCGCCGCGCGCAAAGCGCCATCGCGGATGCCTTCGCGGCCGGGGAGCCGGTGCGCGCGTATTCATCCGAATGCGATTCCGCCTACCGGCGCCGCTTCGCGCTGCTGCATGAATTCGGCCAGGCGCTGGAAGCGGGCGATCAGCTCCACCTCGTGTACCAGCCGCGCCTCGATGCGGTGACGCGCGACGTGACCGGGGCCGAAGCGCTGCTGCGCTGGATTCATCCCCAACTGGGTTTCGTGTCCCCGGCCGAGTTCATGCCCCTCGTCGAAAAGACCTCGATGGCGCGGCCCACCACGAGCTGGGTGCTGGAGCACGCGCTGGCCCAGCTGGCGGTCTGGCGCGGCGATGGCATGGAGCTGACCCTGTCGATCAATGTCTGCGCCCCGAATCTTGCCGAGCGCGACTTCGTGCCGCTGCTGGCCGAGCGCCTGCGGCGGCATGGCATTCCGCCGTCCGCAGTGGAGCTGGAGGTCACCGAGAGCGCCGTGATGGAGAACTTGGCGGTGGCCCAGCAGACCTTGCGCGACGTCCGCGCGCTGGGCGTGCGCGTGGCCATTGACGATTTCGGCACCGGCTACAGCAGCCTGTCCTACCTGCAGGGCATGCCCGCCGATACGGTCAAGATCGACCAGTCCTTCATCCGCGAGGTGGAGCAGGACGGGCGCCAGCGCGCACTGGCCGCGGCCATCATTGGGTTGTCCCATGAACTGGGCTACCGCGTGGTGGCGGAGGGTGTGGAGAGTGCGCCCGCCGCGTCCTGGCTGGCCGGCGCCGCCTGCGATGAGCTGCAGGGCTACCTGTTTTCCAGGCCCCTCGCACCCGCCGATTTCGCGGGCTGGCACGCCGCTCACTCGGCCATGGGTGTGGTCACGGCCGCCTGTTCTGTGCTATGAAGGCAGGATGTCCAAACCCGATTTGTTCGATTCCGTTCCCGGCGAGGTGGCCGCCCTGATGCGGGAGTTCGACTGGTCCCGCAGCACTCTCGGGGATCCGTCGGCCTGGCCGCAGTCGCTGCGCGCCCTGGTCAGTTTCATGCTGCATCTGAAGTTCCCCATGTTCATCACGTGGGGAGAAGGGCTGGCTTTCCTCTACAACGATGCCTACGCCGAGGTGCTGGGCGCCAAGCATCCGGCCGCCCTGGGCCAGCCATTCCAGCAGATCTGGGCGGAGATCTGGCACGATGTGGAGCCGTTGGCCCGGCGGGCCTTGTCGGGCGAGGCGGTCTACCGCGAGAACCTGCCCCTGCTCATGCGGCGCAAGGGGTTTGACGAGCAGACCTGGTTCACGTTCTCGTATTCGCCCGTGTACGACGAGACGGGCGTGGTGCGCGGCGTCGGCTGCACCTGCATCGAGACCACGCGCACCGTGCTGGCCGAGCGCCACCAGGAAGAAGAGAACGAGCGCCTGCGCATGCTGTTCAAGCAGGCGCCGGGCATCATGGCCGTGCTGCGCGGGCCGGAGCACGTGTTCGAGCACACCAACGAGGCCTACCTGGACCTGGTCGGTGAGCGGGACCTGATCGGCAAGCCGGTGCGCATTGCGATTCCGGATGCGGCGGGCCAGGGCTTCTTCGAGCTGCTGGACCGCGTGTACACCACAGGCGAGCCGGTGGTCGGCCGCGCGGCCCCGCTGCGGGTACGCCGCGGGTCGGACGGTAGCCTGGAGCTGCGCTATGTGGACTTCATCTACCAGCCCTTCCGCAATCCGGCCGGGTTGGTGGACGGCATCTTCGTCGAAGGCAGCGACGTGACCGAAGCCGTGGTGGCGCTGCAGGAGCTGCGCAAGACCGAGGACTGGCTGCAGGACGGCCTCGCGGCCGGGCGCATGGTGGCCTGGGAATGGTCGCTGGCCGCCGACGAAATACGCTATTCGTCCAACGCGTCCGAAGTGCTGGGATACAGCACCACCCGGGTGGACGAGAACTGGCAGTACATGGTGCCGGAAGACGCGCCCCGGCTGCGCGCCGCCATCGACGAGGCGCTGCGCACGCGCGGCAGCTACCGTGACCTCGGACGGCGGATCAGCCCTGCCACCGGCCGCGTGATGTGGATCGAGCAGCGCGGGCGCGTGATTACGGATGCGCAGGGCGAGCCGGTGGCGGTGCGCGGTATCAATGTGGATGTGACCGAGCGGATCAGCGCCGAGAATGAGCTGAAGGAGGCCAGCCGACGCAAGGACGTGTTCCTGGCCATGCTGGCCCACGAGATCCGCAATCCGCTCGCGCCGATCAGCACCGCGGCCCAGCTCCTGCGCCTGGCCGGCAGCGACACGCGGCGGGTGGCGCAGGCGGGCGACATCATCTCGCGCCAGGTGCGGCATCTGACGGAGTTGGTCGACGACCTGCTGGATGTGTCGCGCGTCACGCGCGGGCAGGTGGAGCTGGAGATGGCGCTGGTGGATATCAAATCCACGGTGCATGCGGCCATCGAGCAGTCGCGCCCCCTGATCGAAACCCGCCATCACGTGCTGTCCACCCGCATGGAGGCCGACCACGCGTGGGTGAAGGGCGACCGCACACGCCTGGTGCAGGTGGTCGTGAACCTGCTGAACAACGCCGCCAAGTACACCCCGCAGGGCGGGCAGCTGGACCTGAGCGTGCATGTGCACAGCGGCGAGGTGAAGATCTGCGTGAGCGACAACGGCAGCGGGATCGAGCCGGAGCTCCTGCCGCACGTGTTCGACCTGTTCACCCAGGGTGAGCGCACGCCCGACCGTTCGCAGGGCGGGCTCGGGATCGGACTCGCGCTGGTCAAGAGCATGGTCGGGCTGCATGGTGGCCGGGTGGAGGCGTTCAGCGATGGTCCGGGCAAGGGCGCGACCTTCGAAGTGGTGCTGCCGCTGGCGCAGGCCGATCCGGCCGACCGCCCGGCCACCGGGCCGTCCGCGGGCCCCGATACGCGGCCCGCGCGCATCTTGGTGGTGGACGATAACGTGGACGCGGGCGAATCCCTGTCCGCCCTGCTGGAGGCGGAAGGCCACCAGGTGCTGGTGCTGGCCGATGCCGCCGGCGCCCTGGCGCGGGCGGACGAGTACCGGCCGGACGTTTTCATCCTCGACATTGGCCTGCCGGACATGAGCGGCTTCGATCTGGCACGCGCGCTGCGCGCCCGGCCGGTGCACGCCCGCGCCACCATGGTCGCGCTGACCGGCTACGGCCAGCCGCACGACCGGGTGCTGTCGCGAGCCGCGGGCTTCGACCACCACCTCGTCAAGCCGGCGGACCTGGAGCGGCTCAACTACATCCTCACGCACCGCGCCTACGGCTGACCCGCCGCCCGCGCGCTAGCGCTGCCCGAAGCGCGCCTGCAGGAACAGGTCCTTGAACTGGTGGGGCTGCGAGCGCCAGTACTGTTTGGGCGCGGCGACTTGCGCTCCCAGTGCCGCCGCCGCATGCCACGGCCAGCGCGGGTTGTAGAGCATGGCGCGCGCCAGCGAAACCGCATCCGCCTCGTGGTTGGCGAGGATGTCCTCGGCCTGCTGCGGCTCGGTGATCAGCCCGACCGCCATGGTGGGCAGGCCGACCTCCGCCTTGACCCGCTGCGCATACGGCACCTGGTAGCCCGGCGCGATCTTGATCGCCTGGGCAGGCGAGACGCCGCCCGTGGTGACGTGGATCGCCGCGCAGCCGCGGTCGCGCAAGGCTGCCGACAATGCGATGGTGCCCTCGATGTCCCAGCCGTCCGGCACCCAGTCCGTGGCCGAGATGCGCGCCCACACGGGCATCGACTGCGGCACCGCTGCGCGCACGGCGTCGAACACCTCGATGGGAAAGCGCATGCGGTTTTCCAGGCCGCCGCCATAGTCATCGGTGCGCTTGTTGGCCAGCGGGGACAGGAACTGGTGGAGCAGGTACCCGTGCGCCATGTGCAGTTCGATGCCGTCGAGCCCCAGCCGCACGGCACGCCGGGCCGCGGCCACGAAATCGTCGCGCACCTTGTCCATCCCGGCGCGGTCCAGTTCCCGCGGCGGGTCTTCGTCCGCCGCATGCGGAACCGGGGAGGGCGCCACCGTCTTCCAGCCCAGCGGAGCATCCGGCGCGATCTGGCTGCCCCCGTCCCACGGCGGGCGGCTCGATCCTTTGCGGCCCGCGTGGCCGAGCTGGATCGCGATCGGGATCGGGGCGTAGCGGCGCGCGGCATCGATGACCCGCGCCAGCGCGCCCTCGTTCTCGTCTGAATACAGGCCCAGGTCAAACGGTGAGATGCGCGCTTCCGGCGAGACTCCGGTCGCCTCCAGGATCAGCAGTCCGGCGCCCGACAGGGCCAGTTGCCCGATGTGGATCATGTGCCAGTCGGTGGCGCAGCCGTCGGTCGCCGAGTACTGGCACATGGGCGCGATGGTGATCCGGTTGGGCAGTTCCAGCGCGCCGAGGCGCAGGGGTTGGAACAGGCGGGGCGAGGGCTGGGCCAGAGCGGTCATGGTGCCTCCTTGTGACGAGCCCTTAATGATATGCTAACCCGCTCCACGAGCAGAGCGCGAAAGGGTGTAATGAGAGCAGAACAGCGGGACGTGAACGGCACTCTGTTTGCCCTGGCTATCCTCGCCGGCGCTGGGTTCGTGGCGCAGCGCTTCTTCCTGCCGCTGATCTGGGCGGCCATCCTGTGTGTCGCTTCGTGGCCCCTGTACCTGCGCGTGCTGCGGGCCTTCCGCGGCCGTGCGGCGCTGGCCGCGGCCACCATGACGCTCGGCTTCACGGCGCTGCTGGCGGTCCCGCTGCTGGTCGGCCTGCGCCAGGCGGTGCTGGAAGCGCCCGCGGTGGCGGCCTGGGTGGCGGATGCCAACAACAACGGCCTGCCGGTTCCCGAGGTGCTGGTGCGCATCCCCATGGCCGGCCCATGGATCGCCCAGTGGTGGGCCGAGACCCTCGCCCAGCCGCATGGCCTGACCCATTTGTTCTCGGACGGCGCGGCCAGCCATCACATCACGGCCAGCGGGGTCCTCAAGCTGTTCGGCTCCCAGGTGGTGCGCCGGCTGGTCGACTGCGCGCTGGCGATCCTGTGCTTGTTCTTCATGTACCTGGATGGGCAAGCGCTCAACGCCCAGCTGGAGCGGCTGGGCAGCCGCCTGTTCGGCGCGGTGCGGTGGGAGCGCTACCACCACAGCATCCCCACCGCGATCAGCGCCACCGTCAACGGCTTGGTGCTGGTCGGCCTGGGGGAAGGTTTTCTGATCGGGATCGGCTACGCCCTGGCCGGGCTGCCGTCGCCCGCGCTGTGGGGTGTGGCGACCGGAGTGCTGGCCATTGTGCCGTTTGGCGCTCCGCTGGTGTTCCTGTGCGCGGCAGCCTGGCTGGCGGTGTTCGGATCGGCCACGGGCGCCATCGCGGTCGCGGTGTGGGGCATGGTGGTGCTGTTCGTGGCCGACCACTTGGTGCGGCCCGCGCTGATCGGCAGCGCCACGCGCTTGCCCTTCCTGGCGGTGCTGATCGGGATCCTGGGCGGGATCGAGACGCTTGGCCTGGTCGGGCTGTTCGTGGGGCCGGTGCTGATGGTGATGCTGGTGACGCTGTGGCGCGAGGCCGGCACGCCGGAACCTAGCCCGGCACGCCGAACTGGTTCATGAAGCGGTCCAGGCTCGCGAGGTAGGCCACGCGGCGCGGTTTCCACCACGTCGATTGCAGATCCCCGCCCAGCAGGCAGGCCTGCGCGGCGCGCGGGGCGACGAAACGCCCGTTCAGGGCGCCTCCCGGGGCCAGTGCCTTGGCCAGCATCGGCATATAAAAGCTCACTCGCTCCGCCATCCCCTGCCGTGTGGCCGGCTCCGACTTGCTCTCATACGGGATGCTGCCGATGACGTGATCGGCCAACCGGATGGTCTCCGTGTGCAGCGTCCTGTCGCGCGTGGCCGCCGGGTCCAGCCCAAGCAGGAAGGTCATGAGCGGCCGGTCCAGGTAGGGCGCGTAGGCCACGTGGCGGCTCAGGATCTTGAAAGGCAGGAGGCCGGTGCCGCGCCGGCTGCGGTTCCAGAAGTAAAAGGACTTGAGGGGATTGGGCTGGCCGAGGTGGCGCTCCAGTTCCGCGTCGATCAGCGCGGCCGCCGGACCGGGGTCGGCCAGCGCGGCCAGCCCGGAGCCGAGGGTGTCACTCAGGGCAGCGTGGCCGCCGAGCTGGCTCCAGTGATCCAGCAGGCCGTTGCGGACGGCCGCGATGTCGCCCGCCAGGTAGGCCGCCAGCAGCGCCTCGTTCTGGAATAGCCCGGCCGAGAGCACGTCGCCGCCGACGCCATCGAAGGTTTCCGTCACGCCGCTGGCGTGCAGGGCATCGCGCAACGGCAAGGTCCAGGCATGCTCGAAAGTGAGGAAGTCCACCGCTTCCGCGTGCGCGCACTCCTGCGCGTACTGGCCGAGCACTGGCTGGCGCACTACGCGGTGCGGCCAGCACATGGCCTGGCACAGCTGCGTGGCCACGCGCACGTCTTCATTGGTGCGGGGCGGGAGGTGGCGCGCGGTGAGCGCGAACTGCGGGCGGGCGCCCATGCGGTGCAGCTCCAGCGCGATGTGGCGGGAGTCGCGGCCGCCGCTCAGGGGCACCGCAAAGTTGTCGGTCATGACATCCGCAATGCGCGCCATCGCATTGCGGAACAGAGTGACGTAGCGGGCGGGGACGTCCTGGGTGTCCGCGCGCCCGGCCTCCGGATAGGACGAGTGGACCACTGGCCCGGTGCCGGGCTGCCATGTCAGGGTCCCCTGCGGACCGAGCACTCTGACCCCGGCGAACGGCGTACGGTCCCCGACCAGGAACCCGAGCCGCAGCAGCACGCCCAGGGCCGCATCGTCGATACGCGGACGGATGCCGAGGGCGGTGAACAGGTCGGCGATGCGGGTGGACAGCGCGAGCTGCTCGCCGTCCCAGTAGTAATAGAGGGGCAGGAAGCCGGTGGGACAGGTGCGGGCGGTGA
Source organism: Zemynaea arenosa (assembly GCF_004614185.1). Lineage (GTDB taxonomy): Bacteria > Pseudomonadota > Gammaproteobacteria > Burkholderiales > Burkholderiaceae_D > Telluria > Telluria arenosa. The sequence goes on from NZ_SPVF01000094.1 coordinate 22,978, forward strand.
GACGTTCTCCGTCCCAGTCCCACTGTGCGAACACGCCATCGCCACCGGCGACGGTGTAGCCCTTGAAGTGACTGCGCTGGCCCGCGACGGCGGGTGCGCCGCCGCGCATGGACATCCTGAGCCATCCATCCTGGCTGGCGATTTGTGTGGTCATGGCCGCTCCCGTTAACGATGCACGGCCATGCTAAGGACAGAATGCGCGGGGCGTTTCGATCTGCGCTAACGCAGACCCGGTTCGTTGCAGACCTGATTCCTTGTAGTCCTTATTCGTCCATCCCGATCAGCGCTTCGATATCGGCGATGGCCATGCGGCGCATCAGGTCGGGCGAGGCCTCGGATGTGGCGACCCCGGCGACGATGGGATCCGGCACGGCCTTCTTCATCACCCCATCGCGCTGGATGAAGTACTCGCCCTGGTCGTACTCGATCTGGTAGGTCAGGCGCTGCCCCTGGCTGCGGGTGTACTCAAGCACCGGCATATGTCCTCCTTGTTGTTATGACATCGCCATTGTGCGCGTTCATGGGCTGGCGCGGCGCACATCTTGGAGGGCGGGTGCGGTCCCGGGTCAGTGCGCGAGCAGCACCGGGATGGTCATGGAGGACAGCACGGTCGCCGTCACGCCGCCCAGCACCAGTTTGCGGAAACGGCTGTGGCCATATGCGCCCATCACCAGCAGGCCCGCGCCACGGTCGGCGGCCAGCGAGAGCAGGGCGTTGCCTTCATCCTCGACGCCGTCGCGCGTATGGACGTCCACCTGCACACCGTGGCGCGCCAGGTACAGAGCCATGTCTGCCCCCGGCTCTTCGCCGTGCAGTCCCCAGCGCTGGCCCGGGTTGAAGATGGCCAGCGTGACGTGGCCGGCGCGGCGCAGCATCGGGAGGGCCGCCGTAATCGCGCGGGTGGCGGGAGGGCTGCCGTCCCAGGCCACGAGGGCGGCGCGGGGCGGGTAAGCCATGCCGGCCGCCGCATAGGGCACCACCAGGACCGGACGCGCGCAGTTGAGGGTCACATAGGCGGGCAGGTCGCCGAGGGTCGTAAAACGGGTCTCGTCCGGGTCCGGCTGGCTGACGACCAGCAGGTCGGCGTAGCGCGCTTGCAGGATCAGGCCACCTTCCGGATCGTCATTCAGCTGGCGGCGCTCGTACGCGGCCACGCCCAGGCGCGCGCATTGGGCGTCAAAGGCATCGAGGGCGTCATGCGCCTGCCGCTCCAGCACCGCCATTTGCTCGCCCGCGAGCTGCAAGGCCACTTGCAGCTCGGTGCCTTCGTAGAGGAAGCGCGGCAGGCCGTTCATGGCGGCGCCGGTCAGGTGGGCCTCGTGGGCCATGGCCAGCCGGGCGGCCAGCTCGATGCGGGCCGGCGCGTGGCGCGACGCGTCCGCGTGGACCAGGATGGTTTTGTAGGCGCTCATGAAAGGCTCCCGTGATGGATGACTGCCATCAGCCTAGGCCTGCCGCACATGGTCCGTCTATCAACTATTTGCCATTTTTTCGATGCAGATCAATTTCCCGTTTGTTTGATGGGCTGGCGTAAAGCGTCGAGGTATGGCAGGCCAATCCGGCCGTTTTTGATCCAAGTCAAGGATATTGCCTTACCCGATCCTTACACTGGCCGCCAACATTAAGGAGCAACAAGGTCATGATGCATTCCGCCGTGCCGGCCGTCGACTTCGACGGAGCACTCGTCCGCAAGCTGAGCCAGTCCGGCCCGCGCTATACGTCGTACCCGACCGCCGATCGATTCGCAGCGTCCTTCGGCTACAGCGACTATCTGAAGGCGGTGGCGCGCGTGCGCATGCGCGGCGGCACCCGGCCGCTGTCGCTGTACGTGCATGTGCCGTTCTGCGAAAAGCTGTGCTACTACTGCGCCTGTAACAAGATCATCACCAAGAAGCGGGAGAAGGCCGATGAATACCTGGGCTACCTGAAGCGCGAGATCGAGCTGCAGGGGAAGCTGTTCGAAGGCCTGAACGAAATCGAGCAGCTGCACTTCGGCGGTGGCACGCCCACGTATTTCAGCGATGCCCAGATGGACGAACTGATGGCGCACCTGCGCCGCTGCTTCCGCTTCGCGGCGGACGACCGTGGCGAGTACTCCATCGAGATCGACCCGCGCACGGTGTCGCCGGAGCGCGTGCACAGCCTGCGCGCGCAAGGCTTCAACCGCATTTCGCTGGGCGTGCAGGACTTCGACGCCGATGTGCAGAAGGCGGTCAACCGGATCCAGCCCGAGTCCGAGACCCGCGCCGTCATCACGGCGGCGCGCGCGGCGGACTTCCGCTCGGTGAGCATCGACCTGATTTATGGGCTGCCGCTGCAGACGCTGGAGACCATGGCCGTCACGCTGGACAAGGTGATCGACGCCAATCCGGACCGCATCGCGGTCTATCACTACGCGCACCTGCCGCGCCTCTTCAAGGCCCAGCGCCGCATCAATGAGGCCGACATGCCCGACAGCGAAAGCAAACTGCAGATGCTGTCGCTGTGTATCGAGCGGCTGACGGCGGCCGGGTATGTCTACATCGGCATGGACCATTTCGCCAAGCCGGAGGACGACCTGGCCGTGGCCCAGCGCCAGGGTCGGTTGCATCGCAACTTCCAGGGCTACTCCACGCATGCGGAGGCGGACCTGGTGTCCTGCGGCGTGTCGGCCATCAGCTCCGTGGGCGGGTCGTACAGCCAGAATGTCAAGACTCTGGACGAGTACTACGATGCCATCGACCGCAACGAGCTGCCGGTAGTGCGCGGGGTGCGCCTGACGCTGGACGATACACTGCGGCGCGCGATCATCCAGATGCTGATGTGCCACTTCGAGCTGTCCATGAACGCCATCGAGCAGGACTTCCCGATCACCTTCCGCTCCTACTTTGCGCAGGAGCTGGACAAGCTGGCGGAGATGGAGCGGGATGGGCTGCTGGCTATCGATGGCGAATGGATCACGGTGACGGGCAAGGGCCGGCTGCTGATCCGGAATATCTGCATGGTGTTCGACCGTTACCTGGGCCAGCCGCAGGCCGGCGAGCAGGTCGTGCGCTTTTCGCGGACGGTCTGACGGATGGACCTGGGCTGGCTCGTGGCACCGTTCACGGTGGGGCTGCTGGGCAGCGTCCACTGTGTCGGCATGTGCGGCGGGATCGTCGCGGCGCTGTCGCAGGTGCCGCCCGCGCGCGAGGTTCGGGCGTTTCCGGTGCCGGTGACAGTGGCCGGAGCCCCTGCTGGTGCGGCTGCGCCGCTGGCGCTGCACATGGCGGCGCGCACCCTCTCCTACAACGCGGGCCGCATCGGCAGCTACGCGGTGGCGGGCGCCATCGCCGGTGGCGCCATCGGCGGTGTGCGCACGCTGGCGCAGACGGCCGCGTGGCAGCAGGGCGCCTTCGTGCTGGCCAACCTGATGCTGGTCGCGCTGGGCCTCTACCTGGCCGGCCTGTGGCAAGGCGCCGCTCGCATCGAATCGCTCGGCATGCCCTTGTGGCGCCGTATCCAGCCGCTCACCAACCGCATCGGCCCGATGGGCACCACGCCCCGGATGTTCGTGCTGGGCGCCCTGTGGGGCTGGCTCCCTTGCGGCATGGTCTACAGCATGCTGCTGACCGCCATGCTGGCTGGCTCGCCGGTCCGCAGCGCGCTCACCATGGCCGCTTTCGGCTTGGGCACACTTCCCACACTGCTGGCCGCCGGAATGATGGGCACCCGCCTGCGCCCCATCCTGCAACGCCGGGGCCTACGCCTCGCCGGTGGCCTCATGGTCACCGCCTTCGGCGTCCTTGGCCTGCTGCGCGCCTTCGCTGGTCACCACGTTGCGTGGCTGGAAGCCATTTGCATCGGAGGCGCCGCGTGAAACCGACCGACCTGCCTCTCGATCAACTGTCTGCGGGGGCCGAACCTCAGTGCTTCCACTGCGGCCTGCCCGTACCTGACGGCTCCAGGTGGGTGGTCCCTGTCGACGGCCTTGAGCGCGCCTGCTGCTGCCCCGGCTGCGCCGCAGTCGCCCGCGCCATCATCGACGGCGGCGGTGCTGATTACTACAGTGCCCGCACCGCATTCGCCACCACGCCCGCACTCGCAGCAGAAGACGAGGCCCGCTTCGCCCTGTACGACAGCGACCCGCAGCAGTTCGCAAGCCATGCCGCTCCCGGGCAGTGGGAAGCCGCATTCTCCGTCGAAGGGATCCGCTGCGCCGCCTGCACGTGGCTGATCGAACAACGCTTGGCGCAGGTCGAGGGCGTGGTGTCCGCGACCATGAACGCGGCGACAGGACGGCTGCACGTGGTCTGGGAGGAAGACCGCTGCGCCCCCTCTGCCATCCTGTCCGCCGTCCACGCCATCGGCTACCGTGCCTGGCCCTACGACCCGCGGCAGCATGCCGGCCAGCTGGAACGCGAGCGCAAGACCCTGTTCCGCCGCGCCTTCGTGGCCGGCCTGTCGATGATGCAGGTGATGATGTACGCGTTGCCCGCCTACGTGGCGGACGATGGCACGCTGGACGCCAGCATGGCCGGCCTGCTGCAATGGGCCTCGCTGTTTCTCACCCTCCCGGCCATCGTGTATTCGGCGCGCCCGCTTTTCAGTGGTGCGCTGGCCAGCCTGCGGGCCCGCAGCCTGGGCATGGACGTGCCGGTGGCTCTCGGCATCGGCGCAGCCTTCCTCGGCAGCGTGGTCGCGACAGTGCAGGGCAGTGGGGACGTGTATTTCGATTCCGTCACCATGTTCGTGTTCCTGCTGCTGTGCAGCCGCTATCTGGAACTTGGCGCGCGCCGCAAGGCCGCCAGTGCACTGGACCGCTTGCTGCAAGGCGCCGCC
>NZ_SPVF01000138.1 GCF_004614185.1 Zemynaea arenosa
CGGCCACGCCGATCAGGCAGCCCAGCGCCAGCATCGCGCCCATGCCGCCCCACCAGCGCACGTCTTTCCACGGGCGATAGCGGCGCGGCCGGGACACCGGTTCGGTGGCCCAGGCTTGCGCTTCGCTGCGCGGCTTCTCGTGATGCTCGCTGTCCTGGTGGGTGCTTTCGAGCCAGGCGACTTCCCATTCCTCGGCCGCGATCCAGTCGTCGTGCTCCTTGCGGCGCACCGGGTCGGACAGGGTTTCGTAGGCGCTGTTGAGGATCGCCATGATGCGGGCGGCCTTCTCGTCGCCCGGGTTCTTGTCCGGATGGTACTTCTGCGACAGCGCCTTGTAGGCCGCACGCACGACTTCCTGGGGCGCCCCGCGGGACACCTTCAGGTTGTCATAGTGTGTGTGGATCTTGGCCATGGTGTGCGTGCAGTTCTGCTTCCATCATAGCGGAACGGCAAAAACTGGCCCGCCCGGAAACAATTGGACAGGATAGCCGGGATGTATCTCCTCGGCAAGAAGAGCACGGTTCAAAGACGGTGGCTGCGGTCGGCGCGCGCCAGCGGGTCGGGCAGCGCGACGCCGTGGCCGACGATCAGGACCTTGAACAGTTCGCCCATCTCGGCGGGCGACACCAGCTTCTGCACGGCATTCGACTGCGGCAGGTACTGACGGGCGTCTTCCGGGTCGGTGCGGAGCAGCAGCTCGCCGATGCCGGCGGCGATCAGGAACGCGGCCTGGCTCATGTAGCCCAGCACTTCGATGCCCGCATCTTGCGCGGCCAGCGCCATCGCGGTGAAGTCCACGTGGGCGGTGATGTCCTGCAGGCCGGGGAGGTAGAACGGGTCCGGGTGCGCGTGGTGGCGGTAGTGGCACATCAGGGTGCCGCCGATGCGCGGCGGGACGTAGTATTCGTGGGCGGGGAAGCCGTAGTCGAAAAGCAAGGCGGCGCCGCGGCCCGCCTTCAGCATCTGGGCCAGCGAGGCCATGAAGCCGGTGCCCACGGCGTGCACTTCGGTCGTGTAATCGGGAGGCAGGTCGCCGGCAGCCGGGATCTGCGTGGCGATGCGCGCCGCCAGCGCCGCATCCGGTGCCCGTTCGGCGAAGGCGAATCCCTGTGGCCCTCGTTCGACCACCAGCTCGCGCCACCCCTGCTCCGTCCTGCGCACCAGTTGCACGGGCATCGCATCCAGCACCTCATTGCCGAGCACCACGCCCTCGAAGCGCTCCGGCAGCCCCTCCAGCCAGCGCACCTGCGGAAAGTCCGCGAGCAGCGCCTGCTGGCGGGCCCGCAGTTCGCCGGACAGCTCGACGATCGTGTAGCTCTCCACCACGATGCCAGACCGCGCGGCCTCGGTCAGGATATCCAGCGCCAGCTTGCCCGTCCCCGCCCCGAACTCCATCAGGTGCGACGCGCTCTGGTCCATGAAGCTGGCCGCCACGTGCGCCAGCGTGGCCCCGAACAGCGGCGTCAACTCGGGCGCCGTGGTGAAATCGCCGGCCGTCCCCAGCTTGGCCGACCCGCCTGTGTAGTAGCCCAGCCGCGGCGCATACAGCGCCAGCTCCATGAACCGGGCAAACGAAATGGCACCACCGGCGCGGGCGATGTCGTCAGAAATCAGCTGGATAAGGGCGTCGGACGCGGCTTGTGCGTCGCGGTCGGGAACAGGCAGGGACATGGCGGCATTGTAAACTAGGCGTCACGCAAGCCCCGCCGCTGGAGCGGGGCGCGCACCGGAGCATGAATGCCACCCCTTTTCAAGAACGCCACAGGCCAGGTCCGCAACGGCTGGAAGATCCTTGGATTCGCCGCCCTGGCAGCGGGGATCGTCTGGCTGCTGGCGGCCCTGGGGCAGCTGCTGGCAGGAGAAGGGCGCGCGCTGCCGGAAGCCTGGGTGGCCTTCCTCGGCGTGCTGCTGGCCAGCTGGATCTGCGTGCGGCTGGAGGGCGAGACGCTCGGCAGCCTGAGTCTGCGGATGGATCGCCGCACAGCCTTGCGCGCGGCCTTTGGCCTGCTGCTTGGCGCCGCCCTGCTGTTCATCACTGCGGGCATCCTGGTGGCGCTGGGCGGCCTGCGGCTGGCGTGGGCGCACCCGGTCAGCGTCGCGGCGGTGCTGGGCGCTGGAGCCACCACCCTGGGTGTCGCGCTGGCGGAGGAGTGCTTCTTCCGTGGGTACGTGCTGCAGCGGGCGATCCGTGGGCTCGGCCCGCGCGCCGCGGTGGCGGTGGTGTCGCTGGTCTTCATGCTGGCGCACCAGGTGGACCCGGCGATGGGGTCGACGGCCCGCGCCATCGCGTCCGCCAACATCTTCATGGCCGGGGCGCTGCTGGCCCTGTGCTATCTGCGCAGCGGCTCGCTCGCGCTGCCGGTGGGCGTGCACCTGGGCTGGAACTGGGCGCTGGAGACGCTCGGCTTTCCGCTCGGCGTGGAGCGCGCGGCGGACGCCATCTGGACCCCGGTGCGCGTGAGCGGCCCGGCGTGGCTGTCGGGCGGCGTGTACGGGCTGGAAGCGTCGGCCGCCAGCCTGCCGGTGCTGACCGCGGCCATCGTCTGGCTCGCGCTGCGGCCACCGGCTGTTCTACAATCGCGGGCATGACCACTTCTCCCAGGACTGTCCTCGTCACCGGCGCCGGGCGCCGCATTGGCCGCGCCATCGCCCTCGGCATGGCGCAGGCGGGATGGGACGTGGCAGTCCACTACCATCGCTCGGTTGAAGAAGCACAGGACACCGTGCGCGCCATCGCAGCTCTGGGCCGCCGCGCCGTCGCGCTGCAGGCGGACCTCGCAGACGAAGCCGCGGTCCGCGCGCTGGTTCCCTCTGCCGTGGAGGCACTGGGTCCGCTCGACTGTGTGGTCAACAATGCATCTCTGTTCGAATTCGACAGCGCGGCGGAGTTCTCGCCTGCGCTGCTGGAGCGCCACATGCGCGCCAATGTGAGCGCGCCGCTGCTGCTGGCACAAGCCCTGCACGCGGCCACGCCGGCTGGCGCCCAGGCCTGCGTTGTCAACCTGCTGGACCAGAAGCTGTACAATCTCAATCCGGATTTTCTGTCGTACACGCTGTCCAAGGCCGCGCTGCACACGGCGACCACCATGCTGGCCCAGGCCCTGGCGCCGAAACTGCGCATCGTCGGTGTCGCACCCGGCCTGACCATGGTGTCCGGCGACCAGACCGACGACGGCTTCGCCAAGGCGCATACCGCCACGCCGCTCGGCCGTTCCAGCACGCCGCAGGACATCGCCGACGCCGTCCTCTACGCCGCCACGGCGCGCGCGCTGACCGGCACCACCCTGCTGGTCGACGGCGGCCAGCATCTGGTGCCGCTGGAGCGGGACGTGATGTTCCTGGCAAAGTAAGTAACGGCGCATACCGTATCAATCATTTATTTCAAGGCTCCCCATGCTGTCCGCCCTCCTCCATCCGCGCCTGGCCGATTGCCGCCGCCTGTTCCTGCGCAATTACGAAGTGATGATCAACATCGGCGTGCACGACTTCGAAAAGAAGGGCGAGCAGCGGGTGCTGGTCAACGTGGACCTGTACATTCCGCTGGCCGTGTCCACGCCCAAGGCCGACCAGCTGGGCGAAGTGGTCGACTATGACTTCATGCGCGAGACCATCGCGCGCCGCATGGCCCAGGGCCACGTGCACCTGCAGGAGACGCTGTGCGACGACGTGGCGCGCTCCATGCTGTCCCACCCGAGCGTGCGCGCGGTGCGCGTCTCGACCATGAAGCCGGATGTGTACCCGGACTGCGAAGGCGTGGGCGTGGAAGTCTTCCAGGTGAAGGAGGACGCATGAGCGCCGTGCTGAATGACGAGACTGACAACAAAGCCGTCGAGAAGATCGCCTACGAGAACAACAAGCTGCACAAGCGCCTGTGCCGCCTGGTGGGCCAGGCCATCGGCGACTTCAACATGATCGAAGATGGCGACAAGGTGATGGTCTGCCTCTCCGGCGGCAAGGACAGCTACGCGCTGCTGGACATCCTCATGACCCTGCGCGAACGCGCGCCGATCAAGTTCGAGCTGGTGGCCGTCAATCTGGACCAGAAACAGCCGAACTTCCCGGCCGAGGTGCTGCCCGCGTATCTCGACAAGATCGGCATCCCGTACCACATCGAGAACCAGGACACCTACAGCATAGTCAAGCGCCTGATCCCGGAAGGGAAAACGACGTGCTCCCTGTGTTCGCGCCTGCGCCGCGGCATCCTGTACCGCGTGGCAGATGAACTGGGCTGCAACAAGATCGCCCTGGGCCACCACCGCGACGACATCCTCGAGACCTTCTTCCTCAACATGTTCTTCGGCGCGAAGATCAAGGGCATGCCCGCCAAGCTGGTGTCGGACGACGGCAAGCACATGGTGATCCGCCCAATGGCGTACGTGAAGGAAGTGGACACGGAGCGCTACGCGGAGGTCAAGCAGTTCCCGATCATCCCCTGCGACCTGTGTGGCTCGCAGGAGAACCTGCAGCGCAAGCAGATCAAGGCGCTGATGCGCGAATGGGAGAAGAAGCATCCGGGCCGCGTAGAAAACATCTTCTCGGCCCTGTCCACCGTCGTGCCCTCGCACCTGATGGACCGCGCCCTGTTCGGCTTCACCGACCTCAAGGCGGACGGCTTGGCCAACCCGCTGGGCGACATCGCCTTCGACGAAGAGCCCTGCTCCACGCCGGCCACCGTCCCCGGCATCATCCCGCTGGCGCGCGAATGAGCAGCTCTCCCGCAGCCGCCATGCTGATCCGCCACCTGGGCGCGGACGACGCCGCGCTGCTGGAGCAGGTTTGCACTTTTTTCGCTGACGTCTTCGACGACGCCGAGACTTACACCGCGCAGCGGCCGGGCAGTGAGTACCTGCGCCGGCTGCTGGCGCGCGACACCTTCATTGCGCTGGCCGCGCTCCACGAAGGCCGCGTGATCGGCGCCCTCGCCGCCTACGAACTGCCCAAGTTCGAGCAGCAGCGCAGCGAAGTCTATATCTACGACCTCGGGGTCGACCCGGCCTTCCGCCGCCAAGGCATCGCCACCGCGCTGATCGAAGCCTTGAAGCCCATCGCCGCCGCGCGCGGCGCCTGGGTCATCTTCGTGCAGGCCGACACCGCTCCCGAAGACGCGCCAGCCCGTGCCCTCTACGACAAGCTGGGCGTGCGCGAGCAGGTCCTCCACTTCGACATCCCCGTCCGCTGAGCCGTCCGTGCGGCCCAGCCGTGCGCCACTGAACCGTGCTGGTCGGCATCATGGCATGCAGACGAGGAGATCGGCATGGCATGGACGGCACCGCGGTTGCGCATGTGGATGCGCGTGAGCGCAGGGGCCGTGCTGTGCGCCCTGCTGCTGGGGGCTGCATCGCCCTCGCCGATCAAGGTGCTCAACACACTGTCCGCCGAGAGCTCGGTGCGCAAGCTGGATGCGGTGGCCTACGCCGAAGGCACACGCCAGAAGGCGGACGTGTATCTGCCGGAGCACCCGGGCCACGCGCCCGTCATCGTCTTCCTCTACGGCGGCAACTGGGTCAGCGGCCAGCGTTTCAACTACGCCTTTGTCGGCTACGCGCTGGCCAAGCGCGGCTTTATCACCGTCATCCCGGACTACCGGCTCTACCCCGAGGTGAGCTACCCGACCTTCCTGGAAGATCCCGCCTCCGCCGTCGCCTGGACCATCAAGAACGCGGCTCATTATGGCGGCGACCCGCAGCGCGTGTTCGTGATGGGCCACAGCGCCGGCGCCTACGACGCCGCGATGCTCGCCATGGACAAGCAATGGCTCGGCGCCCACGGCCTCACGCCCGCCGCGCTGCGCGGCTGGATCGGACTCGCGGGGCCGTACAACTTCCTCCCGATCCAGTACGCGTCCACGCAAAAAGTCTTCCACTCCGCCGAGCCGCCGCCCGAATCGCAGCCGGTGGAACACGTGAGCGCCGGCAGCCCGCCGGCCCTGCTGATCGCCGCCCGCCAGGACGAACTGGTGGCGGCCGACCGCAACACCGGCGAACTGGCGCGCCGCCTGCGCGCGGCCGGGGTGCCGGTGCGCGAGAAGTACCTGGACCACGTGAACCACTACACCATCATGGCCGCCGTCGGCCGCCCGCTGCAATGGCTGGCGCCGGTGACCGACGATGTCGCCGAATTCGTCGCCCATCCTCCCGCCGCCGACCCCGCAACGCGCGAATGATGCGCTACACTAGGCGCCAAACCGTCTAGTAAAACTACAAGGGGACATCCGGATGCATATCCGCCTGCGGCGCCTCGGCGCCCTCCTGTTCGCGTGCGCGCTGTGCGCACCATTCGCGGCGCTGGCCCACCCGTCCATCATCTACCTGGTGCGCCATGCGGAGAAGCAGACGGGGGACGACCCCCCGCTGACACCACCGGGCGAGTTGCGCGCGACTACACTCGCGACCCTCCTCGGACAAGCCCGGATCGGCGCCATCTTCAGCACCGAGACCCGCCGCACCCGCGCCACCGCGCAGCCGCTCGCCCAGCGCCTCGGCCTCACCGTGCAGGTCTACGACGCGAAACAACAGGCGCAGACCCTGGCCGCAAAACTCAAGCCGCTAACCGGCGCCGTGCTGGTGGTCGGCCACTCCAACACCCTGTCCGAGACCGTGCGCCTGCTGGGCGGAGACCCCGGCAAGGACATCGCCGATCACGAATTCGACCGTCTCTATCAATTGATCTACCACCCCGGCGGCACCGTCACCACGGTCCTGCTCACCGTGCCCCCACCCACCGGCCCGGCCCCCTGAGCCTTTCCCTGCATCCCCCGACTCACTCCAGGAACCCGACCCATGGCCTTCAACACCACCGCCGGCGCGCCGGCTGCCGCGGCGCAGCCGCAGACCGACGTCGCCAGCCTGCGCGTTTTCGTCTTCGCGCTGTTCTTCATCTTTGGCGGCATCACCAGCCTCAATGACGTCATCATCCCCAAGCTGAAGGAGCTGTTCACGCTCAGCTACGCCCAGGCGATGCTGGTACAGTCCGCGTTCTTCGCGGCCTACTTCATTGTCTCGATTCCGGCGGCGTCGATCGTGCGCCGCTTCGGCTACATGACCACCGCCGCCATCGGCCTGGTCACCATGACGGCGGGCTGCTTGTTGTTCATCCCCGCCTCGTCGTCCGCGAAGTTCGTGATCTTCCTGCTTGCGCTGTTCGTACTGGCCTCGGGCATCACCATCGTGCAGGTGGTGGCCAACCCGCTGATCTCCATGCTCGGCGCGCCGCGCACGGCGCATAGCCGCCTGACCTTCGCGCAGGCCTTCAACTCGCTCGGCACCACGGTGTTCCCGTACGTCGGCGCGATCCTGATCCTTGGTTCGCTGGCCAAGGTGGATGCGTCCACGCTGACCGGCGCCGCACTGGAGGCCTACCGCGCCTCCGAAACGCAAGTCGTGATGCGCACCTACTTCGGCCTGGCCGTCGCGCTGCTGGTGGTGGCGGGCCTGGTGTGGGCCAACCGCCGCAAGCTGGTGGAGACGCAGGCCGAGGACACCGGCTTGGCCGCCGCCTTGACCCTGCTGCACCAGCCGCGCTTCGCGTTCGGCGCGCTGTGCACTTCCTGTACGTGGGTGCGGAGGTGACGGTCGGCTCGCTGATCGTGAACTACCTGATGCAGGCCGACGTGCTGGGCTTCGGCGCCGAGCAGGCGGGCAAGCACGTGCCGCTGTACTGGGGTGGCGCGATGGTGGGCCGCTTCGTCGGCGCCTATCTGCTGCGCGTGTTCTCGCCAGGGAAGGTGCTGGCCGGTGCCGCCGCGATGGCGGTGCTGCTGTTCGCCGTGTCCATCGCCGCTGCGGGACCGACCGCGGGCTGGGCCCTGCTGGCGATCGGCCTGTTCAACTCCATCATGTTCCCGACCATCTTCACCCTCGCCAGCGAGGGCCTGGGCGCGCGGGCGGCGGAAGGCTCGGGCCTGATCTGCGTGGCCATCGTCGGCGGCGCGATCGTGCCGCTGGTGACCGGCTTCGCGGCCGACCTGACCACCCTGCGCCTGTCGCTGATCGTGCCCGCACTGTGCTACCTGGTGATCCTGGCGTTCGGCTGGTACGCGCGGCGTCCTTACAACGAAACGATAACTGGCTGATTATTTTTTCTGGCAAGTCTCGTTGGTTTTTTGCAATTTATTGACACCGAAGAGCGCCCCGAAGTTACACTTGTTCCGTAACTACATACGGAGCCATTGTGGATCTATCGCCGGGCCGGTTCGACCAGCTGGTCAACCTTATCTACGACACGCTTGATGACAAGAGCGCGTGGCGGCGCGTGCTCGAGTCGCTCAACGAGGCACTCGGCACGCGCGCCGTGCACATGCTGGCGTTCGACGCCACGCACGGCACGCTGTCGTTCAGCGATGGCGCCAACATGGCGCCGCAGATCGACATCGAATACATCCGCACCTACCAGTACATCGACCCGCGCGTGAACCAGATGCGCGCGCAGCCGGGCGACACCTGGATGCATTGCCACGAGCACTTCGACGAAGAGTTCGTGGCCAACGATCCGTTCTACCAGGAGTTCCTGCTGCCGAACGGCGCGCGCTACCTGTCCGCCTGCAAGCTGGTGGAAGACAATACCGCCACCATCATGCTGGCCTGTCTGCGCCGGCCTGCCGACGGGCCGTTGCCCCCGGAGGCCATCGCTTTCCTCGACCGCCTGCGCCCGCACATGGCGCGGGCCTGCCGCATTGGCCTGGCCAACTTCGTATATTCGACCCAAGCGCTGGTAGGCCATGCGCTGGTCAACAAGCTGCGCCAGCCGGTGCTGCTGCTGACCACCCAGGGCGAAGTCGTGCAGGTCAACCAGGCCGCCAGCGCCTTGCTGCGCGAGACCAGCCTGGTGGCGGTGGAGAACGGCCGCCTGCTGCTGCCGCAGCCGCACCTGGATGCTTTCCTGGACCAGTGCGTGCAGCTGGAAGAGCAGATCCGCTTCAGCACCGACCCGGCCACGCTGGCCGAGGGCTACCGTTCGCTGCACATTGCGGCGTCCGCAGAAGCAAATACCGCCGACACGATGTACGGCTTCTACTCGATGCTGGTCCCGGAGCAGGTGATGGGCTCCTTCGGCGTGCGCCCATTGGTGATGCTGTTCCTGTACCACCCGCGTTCCGCGCAGGAGATCGATTCCAGCCTGCTGCAGGCGGCCTTCGGCCTGTCGCAGGCCGAGTGCCGCATCGCCACCCTGCTGGCCGACGGCATGCAGCTCAAGAACATCGCCGAGACGCTGGGGGTGCAGTACGACACCGTGCGCAAGCAGCTGCTGTCGATCTACCAGAAGACCTCCACCAACCGCCAGCCGGAGCTGGTGCGCCTGCTGCTGCATCTCCCGGCGGCGGCGGTGCAGCGCGCGGTGGCGGCCGATCCTGCCGCTCTCACCCTGGACGCATGACCGTGCTCGGCTCCATCTTCATCAGCATGGCGTCCTACCTGGACCCGATGCTGTTCTTCACGCTGAACGACGCCGTGTCCAAGGCCACGCGCCCGGAACTGCTGGCCTTCGGCGTGGTGGACCAGCACATCGACGACCAGCGCGCGGCCGTCGCCGCCCTGCCCTATGCGCGCCAGGTGCGCTACGTGCACGTGCACCCGCAGGACACGCTGGGTGTGAGCTGGGCGCGGCACACCGCGTTCTCGCTGTACGACGGCGAAACCTTCCTGCTGCAGGTGGACTCGCACACCCTGTTCGAGCCGGGCTGGGACGAACGCCTGCGCGCCCAGCACGCGCAGCTGCGCGAGCGCTCCGCCAAGCCAGTGATCAGCACCTATCCCTACCGCTTCGACATGGTCGACGGCGTGCCGCAGTACACGCCCAGCGAAGGCAAGACCGCGCTGGTGCTGCGTCCGCACCCCGAGAAGGCCTTGAGTGCGGACGACGCGGTGCTGCGTTTCATGGGCTGGCACCTGTTCGCCAGCGAGCCGGTGATGGGCTGCCACGTCTCGGCCGGGTTCCTGTTCGCGGCCGGGCAGTTCGTGGAGGAAGTGCCGTACGACCCTTACCTGTACTTCCACGGCGAAGAACAGAGCCTGGCGGTACGCGCGTTCACGCGCGGCTGGGACATCTACCACCCGCTCTACACGCCGCTCTATCACCTGTACAAGACCGAGGGCACGCCTTATGCCACGCACCACTGGCACGGCGAGACCGATGCCCGGCGGGCCTTCCAGTCCACCTACCTGACCGAGCGCGCCAAGCAGCGCCTCAACCGCCTGCTGATGGGCGACGGCCTGCCCGGCAGCGCCTTCGGCCTCGGGACCGCACGCACGATGGAGCAGTACCGCGAATTGAGCGGCATCGACTACCGCAGGCAGACCATCACCGATCCGTGGGGCGGGCAGCTGATCTGAGTCCGTTGCGGCATGGATGAAAAAAGGCCCGCTGGCTTGCGCAGCGGGCCTTTTGCTTGCCGAGGGCCAGGCGCCGTTACGGAGCCACCCCCACCAGGATCACCTGGAACGGATCCGCACCGTCCTGGAACAGGATGAACTCTTCCACGTTCTGCAGATGCTGCGAGCCGAGAGCTGCGCCATCCGCACCGTGCACGCGGGCATCCTGGCCCGCGAGTACGTCCATGGTCCAGTCGCCTTCCGCCGCCCGGGTCAGCGTCAACAGGCCCGTGGTGACGGTGCCCTGCACCTGCGACACAGTGATGACGGCATGGCCATCCGCCGTCGTTTTGGAGGTGGTCAAGCGCGCCAGGCCCAAGGCCGGATCGGCTGACCACAAGGCGCCGGCGGTATCCCATCCGTCTGCGCCATCGACACCGCCGCCAGTGCTCAGCAAATAGTCCTCGTCGGCAGCGGTGCCGGCCCCGGTGTGGACGTGCGTGACCCCGCCCACTTCGTGCCCACCCTCGCTGAAGGTCCACTGCATCGCGACGGTGCCGTCGGCGGCGCCCGCATTCGCATAGGCGATGCCCCGCATGACCTGGATGACCTGCGCCTGCGTCGCGCCGTGGTCGAAGCTGACCGACAACGTGCCGCCGTTTTGCTCCAGCGTTCCCACCAGCGCCGTCCCCACCAGCAGGTCGGTGCCCGCGACATGCACGCTGCCCGCGGTGCTGAATACATCGCCAGCATTGGCGCCGCCCAGGCGCGCGATGGTCAAATGGGCACCGTCGTAGCTGGTGGCAGCCAGCTCGGCATCGAACACCGAGAGGATGGGGTTGAGCAGGACTGGCGTGGACGCGGTGGCGTGGGCCACAGTGAGATCGATTCCGTCATCCATGCCAAAGCTGGTGTCGAGCGAGCCGTCGCTGTTGAAGCGTGCGATCAGCAAGTCGCTGTTGAAGGCCGCATCGGTGACGCTGTAGCCGACCACCGCAATCTTGCCATCCGGCTGGACGATAATGCCGCGCCCCTGGTCCGCGACTGTGCCGACTGCCAGGGTCGCGAGGCCGTTATGGCCAAAGCTGCCATCCAGGCTGCCATCATGGTTCAGGCGGGCCACGCCGAGCAGAGTCTTGTTGACCACCGCCGTCCCACCCACAGCCAGCGACAGCAGCAGGCGGCCGTCCGGCGCTTCCACCACGCGCTGGACCGAATCGTCGCCCGGCAGGAAGTCGAGCATAAGCTTACCGCCGGTGCCGAAGCTGGTGTCCAGCGTGCCGTCGCCGTGGTACTTGACCAGGGCCGCCTTGCGGCTGCCATCCATCGCGCTGCCTGCCACGATGAAGCCACCATCGGACAGCGCGGTGACCGCGCGCGCATCGTCGGTGGCGACACCCACTGGCGTGACCACGCGGCCATGGGTGCCGAACCAGTCCTGCAGGTTACCACCAGCGCTCAAGCGTACCAGCTCGAAGTCGTTGTTGCCGCCGGTGTTGGTGACGCCCGCCACCACGATCGAGCCATCCGCATGCAGCGCCAGTGCGTTGAGCTGGTGATTGCCCGCGCCCAGGTTCACGATGGTCTTCCCACCGTCGCCAAAGGTCGGGTCCAGTGTGCCGTCAGCCGCCAGGCGTACCACTTCGTAGGTGTTAGTGCCGCCCACGAAGTTGCGGCCCGCGACCACGATCTTGCCGTCGGCCTGCACCGCCACGCCGCTGGCTTCGAAGTCGTCGGTGCCGACGAGGGTCACGCCGCCACCGTTGCCGAATGCAGAGTCCAGCGTGCCGTTGGCCTTCGCCTTGACCAGCAGAGTCTTCCAAGGCGCGTCGACGGACTGAACCACGATGGTGGCCAGCACGCTGCCATCTGGCAGCAGCGTGAGGTCCGGCGTCACGTCGGCATTCGGCGTCACGCCCAGCATCAGCCGGCCGCCGGTCCCGTAGCTCAGATCGAGACTGCCGTCGGCCAGCGTGTGCACCAGCGCCCACTTGTAGACATCCCCGTTGGCTTCCGGACGGATCGCGGTGATGGAGATCATGCTGCCATCGGCCAGCAGCACGCCATCCGGCACCACGGCGCCGTTGCCGCCGTTGGTGAACGGGGTCGGCGCGCCGATCTGGTGGGTGACATAACCGCCACCCGCGCCCAGCACCGGAGCGTCATCGGCCCGCGACACGTTGGCCCGCACCACGCTCTGGTGAGCGGAGGCCGACACGTCGTCCTGGTTGAAGTTGGTGTACGTGCCGCTGGCGGCAGCACCTGCGGTACGCCAGCCGTGGTACTGCAGGCTGGTGTCGCCGCTGGCGTCGCCGAACGGCAGCAGGCGAATCCGCGCTGCGGCATCCAGCACCAAGCCAATGTTCGCGGCACCGTCGATTAGGTCCGCACGCATCGTCAGCCAGGAAGCGCCGCCATCGAGGCTGTACTGCCAAGTGCCGACGTTGGTGTCGATGTCGTTGACGATCATCGCCTTCGGCAGGTTGCCAAAATCGCCGGTCAGGGTGTCGTGCGCCATGAGTTGCGCCACCGTCAGGCCGGCCGGGTTGAGTGCCCCCTCGGCCACCTGCAAGTCGACATCACCTTCATTTGTGGACACCATCTGCGGTGCGAAGTTGACAAAGTGGTGATCCGTGACCTCGGTGTTCCAGTCGCGCTGCCCATCGTGATTGGCGTCGTTCCAGACCCGTACGTTGACCCGCTCGATGTTCTTGATGTAGTCAATCTCCGCGCCCGCGACCACCTTGTACTGGTATCCCTGTGCCTGCGCTGCCGCATCCGCGCCGCTAAGCGTTCCAGTCAGTGCGGCTACGGTCACCGCGGCGGCATCGGCCGTGCTGCCCACAAAGATGTCCAGGTTGTCCGCCGCCTGGCCCCACGGACGCTGGCCCAGGTTGTCGCCTCCGTCCGCATAGTTAGTGCCCGCGCCGAGGACGAAGCCGTCCTCGTAAGCCGAACCGGTGGCCGTATCGTCGCCCGCACCCAGCTCGAAGTAGGCGCCGTGCTGGAACTGCTCCATGCGCTGCAGCGTGAGGCTGGACAGGTTTGCGGCACTGACCGTGTCGCTGCCCAAAGTGCCACCGATGTAGCCGAAGGTGTCGAAGAACTCCAGCGCATTGCCATGAGCATCGGTGGAGGCCGAGGTGGCGCTCATCTCGACGCCCCCGTAGAACGGCACCAGTTGCACATCGTGGTGGTAAGCGATTTCGGAACCTTCGCGTACGCCGTTGCCGTTCGCATCGTTCCACACCGAGACCCGGATGTTCTCGATGTTCTTGATGTAGTCGGTTTCCGCGCCAGCACTGACCTTGTAGGCATAGCCCGCGGCAAATGCGTCATGATCGGCACCGGTGTCGCCCACGCCAAGCGCTGTCACGGTGACTGCAGCGGCGTCGGTCGCGCTGGCGGTGAACACCTCCAGCGAGTCCGTGGCGGGATGGCCGTCCGGCGCCGTGCCCGTATTGGCGCCACCGTCCACGCGGTTGGTACCGCTGCCCGCGGTGATGCTGTCGCCGTACGCCGATCCGGTGATAGTGTCGTTGCCGGCGCCGGTATCCACGTACACGCCGCGCTGCCATTGGTCCATCAGGGCGCGGGTCGCGGCCGAGACGTTGGACAGGGCACTGAAGGTGTCGTCGGCGGTCCAGCCGTTGGCCCAGGCGAAGTGGAAGTTATCCTCCAGCGGATGGCCGTCCACGTCCTGTTCCGGGTTGTTCGGATTGACGAGGATTTCGTTGACGCGCAGGGCCAGCGCCACTTCGCGGGCGTAGTGAGTCTCGCCGTTGTCGCGAATGCGGTTGTTGTTGGTGTCATTCCAGCCGAAGATCACGACCCGCTCGATGTCCTTCAGATAGTCGGTCTCGCCGCCATTCACCACCTTGACGGTGTAGCCCGCATCGAACATGCCCTTGTCGAAGCCGGTGCTGGCGGCATCCAGCTGGATCACGCGCACCGCCGCCGCGCCGCCGGCCGTGGTTGCGTACACCTCCAGCACGTCCTCGCCCGGGTGGTTATCGATGGTCTGTCCGGCCTGGCCGCGTCCATCAATCTGATTCGTTCCGCTGCCCGTGATGAACACGTCGCTATAGGCCGTGCCGGCCACCGTGTCGTTGCCGCCACCCGTCTCGAAGCGCGCGCCTTTCTGGAATTGCGCCATCAGTGCGCTCACCGCGGGCGAGAAGGCCGGCGACGCCTCCGCATGCGTGCTGCCGGTTACCGTAGCAAAGTAGGCAACCTGCGCCAGTGGCACGCCAGTCGCCGATTTGGCCGGGTCCAGGTAGGCCTTGACCACCTCCTGTACCGTGACACCGATATCGACCGTGGTGGTGGCCGTCGCCGCCTTCACACCGCCCAGGCCCTGACTGCCCTCGTTGCCATCGTTGAAGGTCCAGTCCAGGCTCACCGAAGCAGGTGCCGTTGCCGCCTGGTTCACGTAGCCGATCCCGTGAATAGCGCGCGCCACCAGCCCCTGCGTGGCCGCGTTATTGAAGTGCAGCTGCAAGGTGCCGTTGGCATTCTCGACCCAGCCGATATCCAGTCCGTCCACTTTCACGTGGCCGTCCACGAACGAGACTTCGCCTACGGCGTTGAACACGTCATCGGCGCTGGCGCCGCCGTGGCGCTCGATCTTGAGATGGCTGCCGCCGTAGTTGCCGCGCGCGGACAGGTCGGCATCGAACACCGTGCCGTCGCGGTCGAGCACCACCGCATGTATGCCATCGGCCTTCACGCTGCCGCCGATGGTGCTCTGGCCGCCTTGGTTGAAGGTGGCATCGAGGGTGCCGTCCGCGTTCAGGCGAGCCAGCAGCACAGTGGTGTCGAAGTTGGTGTTGAACGGCGAATTCGCCTGGACCAGGATCTTGCCGTTCACTAGCGCGATCGCGGTGGCCACATCCTGCAGACCATGGCCCGGGATCTCCACAGCGCCGCCGATGCCGAACGACTGGTCGGCAGTTCCATCGATGTTGAAACGCGCGACCGTCAGCGTGCCGCCATTATTGTTCGGGCCATTGACAAAGCCCGCGATCACGACCTTCCCGTCCGGCTGCACCAGCAGCTGGGTGGCACGGCCGTCGCCCGTGTCGGAGTGCAGGGCCAGCGTGCCGTCGCCGGCCCAGGTGGTGTCCAGCGAACCGTCGGCCTTGAGGCGCACAATGGTGGTTTCGCGGTGTTCGACGTTGTTGCTGTCGGTGGTGCGGGTCACGTCCAGCAGCACGATGCGGTGGTCGGACATCACGGCGACAGCGCCGCCATCTTCCTTGCCTGCCGCCGTGGACAGGGTCACGCGCCCGGTGCCATTGAAGCTCGTGTCGGAGCTGCCGTCTGCGTTCAGGCGCGTGATCGCAAGTGCCCCGCCTTCCGCATCAGGCGCGGTGCCGGTGATGATGATCTTGCCGTCGCTGTCGACGATGGTGCTGCCCACGCGATTGGTGCCTGCCGCCCAGGCGAAGCTCGTCTTGCCGCTGCCGTTGAACGTGGTATCCAGCGTGCCGTTCGCGTTCAGGCGGATGGCCACCGCGTCCAGCGCATTGCCGGCCCCCGGTGCATTTCCGGTCAGGATGATCTTGCCGTCCTGCTGGACCACGACGCTGCTTGGCCGGCCGGTCATCTGCTGGAAGGCGGCCACGCCATTGGTGGCGAAGCTCGTGTCCAGCGTACCGTCGGCGTTCATGCGCACGACGTTCCAGTCCGAACCCGCAGCGACGGCGGTACCGAGTGCCACGAGGATCTTGCCGTCCGCGGTGGCGGCGGGAGCGGCTGCGCTCCAGAAGAAACGCGGGACCACGGCCAGGCTGCGGCCACCGCTGAACGAGGCGTCGAGCGTGCCGTCAGCCAGGTGGCGCACCAGGTACAGTGAGTAGTTGCTGCCGGCGTCGACTTCGTTCATGACCGTCAGCGATACGGTGCCGCCGCCCGGCAGCACTGCCATGCCGACCGGCGTCAGGTCGCTGCCTGCGGCGGTGATGGACTCGCCCGGCTGGCCGCCAAAATCCGGCGCTGCATTGCTGGTCAGGTTGACGGTGCGGACATACTGGTCACCATCGAAGATATTGACCTGCTCGACGTTCTTCAGGTAGTCCGTTTCGTTGCCGCCGTTGGTAACCTTGAAGCGATAGCCGGCGTCATAGAAGGCCTTGTCCGGGCTGTCGGCCGCGCCGGACAGCGCGTCTACCGTGACCGCGGCCGCCGCAGCGGCGGATGCTGCATGCACTTCGAGGATGTCATTGGCGGCATGGCCCTGCGGTGTCTCGCCCATGTTGGCGCCGCCGTCGAAACGGTTCACGCCTGCGCCCAGAGTAAAGGTGTCGCCATAGGCACTGCCAGTGACGGTGTCGTCGCCCGCACCCATCGTGCCCCATACGCCACGGCCCACGCGCGCCATGGTCGCCAGCGCGGCGGCGCTCAGGTCCGTCGCGGCATTGAAGCTGTCGTTGGCCAGGCCACCGTTCACAAAGGCCGCATGCCAGTCGCCTGGCGCCGGATTGGCCGACTCGTTGATCTGCGGGACCAGCGCCACCTGATGGTGGAAGCTGGTCTCGTTCGTGTCCCGCACGCCATTGTGGTTCGCGTCGTTCCAGACCGAGACGTTGATTGCTTCGATGTTCTTGACGTAGGTGGTCTCGCTCCCGGATTTGACTTTGGCTACGTAGTTATCGGCAAATGCGGCCTTGTCGGAATCAGAACCGCTGTCGGACAGCAGGGTGACCTCCACCGCCGCAGCGGCCGCGGCGTCCGCCGCATAAACGTCCAGGTAGTCCTGCGCCGCGCGGCCATCCGGCGTGGTGCCGAGATCCGCGCCGCCGTCCACGCGGTTGGTGCCGCTGCCCGCCGTGATGTTGTCGCCATACGCGGTACCGGTGATGGTGTCGTCACCCGCACCGGTGTCGATGAACATGCCGCGCTGGTACTGCGCCATCAGCGCGGTGGTTGCAGCGGACAGCGTCGCCGCATCGACCGTGTCGGCGCGGCCCCAGCCCCAGGCCCAGGCGAAGTGCATGTCGGTCGACAGCAGGTGGCCACCCGTATCGCGGGTCGGGTCGGTGGCGCTGACCTGGATTTCATCGACGCGCAGCTCGATGCTGATCTCGCGCACGTACGTCTGCTCGTTCTGGGCCGGGAGGCCATCGCCGTTGGCATCGGTCCACAGCCAGATGCGGACCGTCTCGATGTTGCGGGCGTAGTCGGTCTCGGTGCCGTTGACGACCTTGAGTTCGTAGCCGGCGTCGCGGGCCGCGATGTCGGCGTCGCTGGTGGCCGACGCATCGAGCTTGATGACCTTGACGTCATCCGCGGCAGCGGCCGAGCTGACCAGCACATTGAGCACGTCGCGCGACGGGCGGCCACCGAAGCCGGTGCCCGCATTGGCCCCGCCGTTGATGCGGCTGGTGCCCGCGCCCATGATGAATTCATCGCCATAGCCGGTGCCGGTGACGGTGTTGTCGCCCGCGCCCATGTTGAACGCCGCGCCTTTCTGGTACTGGTCCATCGCGGCGCGTGCCGCGGCCGAGAAGCCGGTGGCCGCGTCGAACGTGTCCCCGAGCTTGGTGCCGTTGACGGTGCCGAAGTAATCCACCTTGTTCATCGGCGTATTGCCATCGGTCGATTCGGCCGGGTTGTCATGCTTGGCCGTGATCTCTTCCACTACCACGCCGAGCTGCACCTGGCTAGAGCCGGTGGTGCTGGCGGCACCGCCGAAGCCCTGGCTGGCGTCGGTGTTGTTGTCGCTGAAGGTCCAGTCGAAGGTGAGCGTGGTGGACGGCGTCGGGCTCACCTTGGTGTAGCCGATGCCGGACAGCGCACGGTTGACCAGCCCTTGGGTCGCCGCCGTATTGAAGGTCAGGGTCAGCGTGCCGGCATCCTGCACCGCGGTGCCGATCTCGATGCCGCCCACGGTCAGCTTGCCGTTGGCGAAGCTGACATCGCCCACGCCGCGGAATACGTCCTCTGCGCTGGCGCCGCCATGGCGCACCAGCGCGAGCGAAGCGCCGCCGTAGTTGCCGCGCGCGGCCAGGTTGGCGTCGTAGACCGCCGCATTCGGGTCCATGGCCACCGCGTGGATACCGTCCGCGCGCACCGTGCCGCCAATGGTGGAGGTGGTGTTCGGGTGGAAGCTGGTGTCCAGCGTACCGTCGGCGTTCAAGCGCGCCACGACATTGGCGACGTCGAAGTCCAGGTTCTTGAACGAGTTCCCGGTGACGACAATCTTCCCATCCACGACGAAGATGTTGTTGACCTGGTCGCCGATGCCCAGGCCCGGCACGCGCGCGCTGCCGTTGTTGCCGAAGGCCGTGTCCAGGGTGCCGTTGGCGTTGAAGCGCAGGACGGTGGTGCGGCCCCCGAGGCCATCCACGCCGCCCACGTTGGCCAGCGCCAGCACCTTGCCGTCGCCCTGCACGGTCACAGAGAAGATGGTGTCGTTGCCGGCCGTGAGATCGCTCTTGACGATGCCGCCGGTGCCGAAGGTCGCGTCCAGGGTGCCGTTGGCGTTCAGGCGCATCAGCGCGATGCCGTTGTCCGCACCCGCGACGGCGCTGGTGCGGTAGCCGCCGGCCAGCAGCAGCTTGCCGTCAGCCAGCTGGATCACATCGTTCGGGGCATCGTTGCCGGCGCCGACTGCGAAGATGGCCTTGCCGCCGGTGCCGAAGCTGGTGTCCAGCGAGCCATCGGCATTCAGGCGGAGCGCCGAGAAGTCGCCATTGGAGACGCCCGCCACCACCAGCTTGCCGTCGCTCTGCAGCAGGGCTGCGCGCGGCGCTTCCCCGCCCGTGCCAACGGGGATGATGGCCTTGCCGGTGCCATTGAAGGTGGCGTCGAGCGTGCCGTTGGCATTCAGGCGCGCGATGCCGAAATCGGCCGCCGCGCCTTCGCCTGCGGTGGCGATGACGTACACCTTGTCGCCGGAAGCCACCACGCGCGAGATGCGGTCGATCCCGCCGGTAAAGTCGATGACACTGACGCCAGCGGTGCCGAATGCTGGATTCAGCTCGCCGTTGCCGAGCAGCCCCACCACGCGCACGTTGCCCTGCGCTTCGCTGCCCAGCGCCAGGACGATGTTGCCACCGGCAAGCAGCACCGGGGGCGTCGCCGCGCCATAGGCACCTGGCAGCACCACCTTGCCGGTGCCGCCACCAAAGCTGGTGTCCGGACTGCCGTCGGCGTTGGCGCGGGTGAGGACCACGTAGGGGTCATACAGGCCGGACGGCGCGCTGTCGGAGTAGGACACGTTCAGCAGTTTGCCGTCCGCCCCCAGCACGGCGCCCGTGGTGCCGAAATCGCGCGCCGAGAAGTCGAACGCGACCCCGGCCGGGCCGCCCGCGAACACGGGCGCGGCGTTCTGCTCGATGGCGATGTGGCGCACTTGCGTCACTTCCGCCGCGTCGCGCACGCCGTTGCCGTTGCTGTCGGTCCAGGTCTTGATGTCGACCGCCTGCACGTCCTTCACGTAGTCGGTCTCGGTGCTGCCGTTGGTGACCTTGAAGCGGTAGCCCGCGTTGTAGGCGGCCAGGTCGGCGCCGGTCGATGCCGCGGTCAGCTCGGTGAGCGCCACTGCATTCGCCTCAGCGCTGCTGGCCGTGTACACCTGCAGCGTGTCCACCGCCGGGCTGCCCTGCGGCGTGAAGCCCGCGTGGCCGCCGCCGTCGATACGGTTGACGCCCGCGCCGCCCACCAGCACGTCGCCATAGGCGCTGCCGGTGATGGTGTCGTCACCTGCGCCCAGGTCCACTTCCACGCCGCGGCCTTGCGCGGCCATCACGCCGCGGGTGGCCGCGCTGACGTCCGTCTGCGCGTCGAAGGTGTCGTTGCCCACCCAGCCGGTGGCCGTCGCCATGGTGGCGCGCGCACTCAGGGCCGCGCCGCTGACGTCCTTCGACGGATCGGTGGCGCTGACGCGCACCTCTTCCACCTGCAGGCCCAGGGCGATGCGGCGCACCAGCGTCGCCTCGGACTGGTCCACGATGCCATTGCCGTTCGCGTCATTCCACTTGAGAACCGCCACCGACTCCACGTTGCGCAGGTAGTCGACCTCCGTGCCATTGACGATCTTGACGCGGTAGCCGGCCGCATAGGCGGCGATATCGTCGGCGCTGCCGGTGCCATCCATCGCGGTGGCCGCGACCGCGCCAGCCTGCGCGTCGTTGGCCACGAAGACGTTCAGCACATCGCGGCCGGCGCCGCCCGGGCGCACGCCCGCGTTGGCGCCACCATCCACGCGGTTGGTGCCGCTGCCCATGGTGAATTCGTCGCCGTAGCCGGTGCCGATGACGGTGTCGTCGCCGGCGCCCATGTCGAACACGGCGCCCTTCTGGAATTCGCTCATCAAGCCCTTGGCCGCGCCCGAGAAGCTGGCGCTGTCGAAGGTATTGGCGCCTGCCGTACCGTTTACGCGGGCCATCGATTCCAGCAGCGCGAGCTTGGTGCCGGTGGTGGACTGGGTCGCATCGACGAAGCTGCGCACCGTTTCGGTCACGGTAGTGCCGATATAGACGGTGGTGGTGCCGGTGGTGCCCAGCAGGCCGCCGCCCCCTTGGCTACCATCCTGGTTGCCGTCCTTGAACTGCCATTCCAGCACCACGTTGCCGTCCGCAGCCTGCGGATTGGCGTAGGCCAGGCCGTGCAGCGCACGGTTGACCAGGCCTTGGGTGGCCCCCGTATTGAAGCCCAGGGTCAGGATGCCGCCCGCCTGCTGGGCGGTGCCGATGGCGGTGCCGGCGACGCTGAGCACACCGTTGACGATACTGACCTCACCGGTCGCCGAGAACTGGTCCGCCGCCACCGCGCCACCCTGGCGCGCCAGGGTCAGGGTGGCCCCGCCGTAGTTGCCACGCGCGGCCAGTTCGGCGTCGTAAATGGCGGCATTCGCATCCAGCACCACCGGGTGCAGGCCGTCGGCCTGCACAGTGCCCTCGAGCGAGCTGCCGGCCGGGTTGCCGAAACTGGTGTCCAGCGTGCCGTCCACATTCAGGCGGGCCACGATGGACGTCGTATGGAAGCCGGTGTCGTTGAAGGTGGAACCGAACAGCACGACCTTGCCGTCCACGATGGCGATCGAGGCCACCTGGTCGCCGAGGCCATGCCCCGGCAGCCTGGCCAGGCCGTTGGTACCGAAGCTGGTGTCGGGAGTGCCATCCGCGTTGTAGCGGAAGACCGCGAAGATACCGCCCATGCCACCGGTCGCATTGCTGGTGGCACCCGTGGACCCAGCCACGACGACCTTGCCGTCCGCCTGCACTGCCAGCGCGAACAGACGGTCGAGGCCATCCGTCACGTGCGTCTTGACCATGCCGCCGCTGCCGAAGCTCGTGTCCAGGGTGCCGTCGGCGTTCAGGCGGATCAGGGAGGTGTCCCAGTCCGAGGTGTCGGACGTGCCGCTGCGGCTGGACCCGGCAATCAGGATCTTGCCATTGGCCAGAACCGCGCTGGCGCCAGCCACGTCTTCACCCACGCCGACCGGAATCAGGACCTTGCCGCCGGCGCCGAAGCTGGTGTCCAGCGTACCGTCCACATTGACGCGGATGACCCCGATGTCCCCGCTGCTGGCCGCCGTAGTGGAGCGCGAGGAGCCGACCAGCACCAGCTTGCCGTCGCTGCCAATGCTCAGGGTGGTGGCCAGGTCGCTGGTGGCGGCGCCGAACGGCACGCGCAGGGTGCCGCTGCCATTGAAGCTGGTGTCCAGGGTACCGTCCGCGTTCAGGCGCGTGATCCCGAAGTCGCGGTCGGTGCCGTTGTAGGCGGTGCCGGCGACGGCGATCTTGCCGTCGCCCAGCACCAGGATCTTGCGCGGCTCATCGTTGCCGCTGCCGATGGACACCGTGGCCGTGCCATTGGTGCCGAAGCTGGTGTCGACGCTACCGTCGGCCAGCAGGCGCACGATCTTCATGTCGGTGGGCGAGCCGCCCGGGGTGCCGAAGGCCAGCAGCACCTTGCCATCGGGCTGCGAAGCCGGGGCCGCATTCAGGTAGCCGTAGGTGATCGGCAGCTGCACTTTCCCGGTACCGCCGCCAAAGCTGGTGTCCTGGGTACCGTCCGCATTGATGCGGCCCAGCACCGCCAGGTAGTTGTCGCCGTTGGCGGCCGCGTTCATGTTCGCCAGAGTGAGGAACTTGCCGCCGGTGGTGGGTGTGGCGCCGACAAAGGTGTAGTCGGTGCCCGCGTCGATCGCCGTCATGCCGGGCGCCACACCGTTGAAAGTCGGCGCCGTGTTGGCGCTCAGCGGCAGGGTGCGGACCAGCGTCACTTCGTTGGCCGGATCATTGGTGCCTGCCACGTCGCGCTGGCCGTCGCCGTCCTTGTCGTTCCACAGCAGGACGTTGACGCGCTCCACATTCTTCACATAGTCGATTTCCGTGGTGCCGTTGGTGACCTTGAAGGTGTAGCCCGCCGCGTAAGCTGCGGCGTCGGCGCCCGTCATCCCGGTGGTGAGCGCGGTGACAGCGACGGCATTGGCCTCCGCGCTGCTGCGCACGTACAGGTCCACCTGGTCGAGCGCCTTGGTGGTGCCACCCGGCTGGGTGCCCAGGTTGGTGCCTCCGTCGATGTAGTTAGTGCCGGCTCCCGCCACGATGTTGTCGCCGTAGGCGCTGCCGGTGATGGTGTCGTTGCCGGCGCCCGCGTCGATGTACACACCGCGCAGGTTCTGGTTCATGAGCTGCTGCGTGCCGCTGGAGACCAGCGCCGCCGCGTCGATGGTGTCGGCCAGCTCGGTGCCCTGGACCCAGGCGTAGTGCATGGCCTGGCCCAGGTTGGTGTTGCCACCGATCTCGGTGACAGAAAGCGTCAGCGGGATCCACTTGCCGGTGCTGGTGCCGGCCACGTTGATGGCGATGGCCTCGATGTTCTTGAGATAGTCCTTCTGCGTGCCTGCGCCGTAGGTCACCATCCAGGTGTAGGCCGGGTCGTCCGAGGCAGCGACGGTGACCGCCGCCATGTCGGCGGTGCTGGCGACGCTGATCTCGAAGACGTCGCGGGCCTGCTGGCCCACCAGGGCCGCGTTGGCGCCGCCGTCGATCTTGCTGCTGCCGCTGCCGTTGCGGAACACGTCGCCGTAGCCGGTGCCCGTGATCGTGTCATCGCCCGCGCCACCATCCACCCATACCCCGCGCTGGTACTGCGCCAGGGCCGCGCGCAGCGGCGCGGAGAGCAGCGGCGTGGCGCCGGAGAGGTCGACGTTGTCCGCGCCGCCGGTGCCGGTCACCCAGGCCAACTGGCCGTAATTCGCGATATTCGGATCGGCGAGATTGGCTTCGTTGACGGTGATGGCGAGCGCGATCTCGCGCACTACGCTGGTCCCGACCTGTACGGCGATCCGTTCGATGCCTTTCACATAGTCGGTCTCGCCGTTGGCCGTGACCTTGTGCGTGTAGCCCGCCGTGAACGCGTCCGCATCGGCGCCGCTGCCGCCGCTGGCCAGAACCGTCACTGCGACGGCGTTGGCGTCGGCCTGGCTTGCCACGACCACGTGCAGCACGTCCTGCGGCTGGCCACCCCACGGCGTGGTACCACCATTGGCGCCGCCGTCGACGCGATTGACGCCTGCGCCGGCGGTGATGTCGTCGCCGTAGGCCGAGCCGGTGATTGTGTCATCGCCTGCGCCGGTGTCCACGAACACGCCGCGGCCGTGCGACTGCATCAGCGCGCGGGTTGCGGACGACACGTCCGTACCAGCGTTGAAGGTATCGGCCTGGCCGGTGCCCTGTGCCCACGCGTAGTGCATGCTGTTGGCAAGGTCGCCGTCGGCCGCGATCTCGTTGACCGACATCGCCAGCGGAATCCACTTGCCGGTGCTGGTGCCGTTCACATTGACGACGATGGCCTCGATGTTTTTCAGGTAGTCCTTCTGGCCACCCGCGCCGTAGGTCACCATCCAGGTGTAGTCCGGGTCATCGGACGCCGCCACGGTCACGGCGTTCATCTCCGCCGTGGTGGCGACGCTGATCTCAAACACGTCCTGGCCCTTGGCGCCATTCGGCCCGGCATTGGCGCCGCCATCGATTTTCGAATTGCCGCTGCCGTTGCGGAAGTTGTCCGCATAGGCCGTGCCGGTAATGACGTCGTTGCCCGCGCCACCATCGACCCACACGCCGCGGCCCTGCGCGGCCATGGCATCACGCACGCCGCTGGAAAGCAGTGGCGAGGCGCCCGACAAGTTGATCGTGTCCGCGTTCCCGGTGCCGTTGACCCAGGCCAGGTGGTAGTAGGTGGACAGGTTGGGGTCCGAGAGGTTGGCCTCGTTGACCACCACGGCGAGCGGGATATCGCGTACCCAAGTGCCGTTCAGTTGCACGGTCACGCGCTCGATACCCTTGACGTAGTCCGTCTCGGCGCCCGCGCTGACCTTGTGCGTGTAGCCGGCCGCAAAGGCTTGGCCATCCGTGCCGGTGGCGCTGGAATCCAGCAGCGTGACCTGCACCGCCTGGGCTGCGGCCTGGCTCGCGACATTCACGTGGAGGGTATCCAGCGGCTGGCCGCCCCAAGGCGTGCTGCCGCCGTTGGCGCCACCGTCGATACGGTTGACCCCCGCACCGGCGTTGAAATCGTCGCCGTAGGCCGAGCCGGTGATGGTATCGTCGCCCGCGCCGGTGTCCACGTACACGCCGCGGCCGTGCGACTGCATCAGCGTGCGGGTGGCCGAGGAGACATCAGTCGCGGCATTGAAGGTGTCCGCCTGGCCGGTGCCCTGCACCCAGGCATAGTGCATGTTGTTGGCCAAGTCGCCATCAGCTGCGATCTCATTCACGGACAGCGCCAGCGGGATCCACTTGCCGGTCAGCGTGCCGGCCACGTTGATGGTGATGGCCTCGATGTTCTTCAGGTAGTCCTTCTGGCCACCGGCGCCATAGGTCACCATCCAGGTGTAGTCCGGATCGTCGGAGGCGGCGATCTGCACGGCGTTCATCTCGGCGGTGCTGGCGACCGTGATCTCGAAGACGTCCATGCCCTTGGTGCCGCCGGGGCCCGCATTGGCGCCGCCGTCGATCTTGGCGTTGCCGCTGCCATTGCGGAAATTGTCCGCGTAGGCGGTGCCGGTGATGACATCGTTGCCAGCGCCACCATCGACCCACACGCCGCGCCCCTGCGCTGCCAGTGCCGCTTTTATTGCGGTCGAGAGCAGTGGCGTATTGGCCGAGAGGTCGATCGTGTCCGCAGCCGCAGTGCCGGTGACCCACGCGAGGTGATAGTAGTTGGCGGTGGCCGGATCGGCGAGGTTGGCCTCGTCCACCACCACGGCCAGCGGAATGTCGCGCGCAAAGCTGTAGCCGGTGCCGTTCGGGACCTGCACGGTGACGCGTTCCACGCCCTTGAGGTAGTCCACTTCGCCGCCGTTGACCAGCTTGTGCGTGTAGCCCTCCGCAAAGGCCTGGGCGTCGGCGCCCGTCATGCCGGTGGTGAGCTGCACGACCTGGAGCGCGTCGGCCGCAGCCTGGCTGGCAGCGGTCACGCGCAGCACGTCCTGTGCCTTGCCGCCCCAGGGCGTGGTGCCGCCATTGGCGCCGCCATCGACATAGTTGGTTCCACCGCCCACGCTGATATCGTCGCCGTAGGCCGAACCCACCACTGTATCGTTGCCCGCGCCGAGGTCAACCCACACCCCGCGGCCATGCTGGTCCATCAATGCGCGCGTGGCGCTGGAGATGTCGCTGGCGGCATTGAAGCTGTCGCTGAACGAGGTGCCCTGCACCCAGGCCAGATGGAAGGACGTGGCAGGGTCCTGCGCGCCGCCGATCTCGGTCACGTTCACGGACGTGAACACGCTTTTCACATAGGACTTGTCGCTTTCCAGGAATATGTTGATCTGCTCGATTCCCTTGAGGTAGTCGGTCTCGCTGCCGGAGGTGACCTTGATGCGGTAGCCCGCGGCATAGGCGGCCCCGTCGGCGCCGCCCGCACCGGCCTGGATCTCGGTCACACCCACCGCGTCCGCCGCGGCCTGGCTGGCGGCAAACACGTTCAGGACATCGCGTGCCGCGAATCCGTCCGGAGTGGTACCGGTGTTGGCGCCCCCGTCGATATGATTGATGCCGCTGCCGCCCGTGATGGTATCGCCGTAAGCCGAGCCAATCACCGTGTCGTCACCATCGCCCATATAGATCGAGGCGCCCCTGCCATAGGTGGCCATCAGGGTGCGGATGGCCCCCGACAGGTCGGCCGCATCGAAGCTCTCTGCGGCGACCGTGCCGCTGGCGATCACAAAGTAGTACTGGGCCGACAGGCTGGGGCCCCAGGCGGTCTTGGTGGGGTCGATCGGGTCGACGGGGATTTCGTTGATGATGACGGAGGTCGTGGTGGTCATGGGTGTTCCTCGCTACGCGCTGGGTGCAGGGTTCGGGCCCGCTGGGCTCATGGCACGGCGGGCAATCGTGATCAGGACGGGAAAGTCGTCGGAGGTGCCGTCGGAGCCTGGGTCGGAGGCGCGGTCGGTGCGGCCGTCGGCGCAGGGGTAGGCGCCAGCGTCGGCGCCGGTGTCGGGGCTGGCGTTGGCGCGGGCGTCGGGGCCGGGGTCGGAGCCTGGGTC
>NZ_SPVF01000262.1 GCF_004614185.1 Zemynaea arenosa
CGCATGCAGCGCCACGCCCCAGCACAGGGCCTGCGCCAGCGGTGTTCCGCGGGCGGCCAGCCCGGCCACGATCCCGGCCAGCGTGTCGCCCGAACCGGAGGTCGCGAGGCCGATGTTGCCGCCCTCGTGCTGCCACAGCGTTCCATCCGGCGCCGCGATCACGGTGCGCGCGCCCTTGAGCGCCAGCACCGCGTTCCAGCGTTCCGCGTACTCCCGCGCAAAGCGGTCCGGCTCGGCCAGGATCTCCTCCTTGGCCGCACCCGTCAGGTGCGCCATCTCGCCCGCGTGCGGCGTCACGATCACCGGCCGCTCGAAGCGCTCCTGCCGCTGCAGCAGCACGCCCATCGCGCAGGCGTCCAGCACGATGGCGGTGTCCTGCGCCCGCGGCAGCAGCCCTTCCACCAGCGCCGCCGTGGCCGCCTCGTCCTGCATGCCGGGCCCGATCAGCAGCGCGTCCACTTTCTCCGCCAGCGGATCGAGCCGCGCAACCGCGTCCGGCTTGCAGCCGCCGGCCTCGGTTTCTGCCAACCCCAGCACGCGCGATTCCGGAATCGCCAGCGCCACCAGCTGGGCCACCGAGGCCCCGGTGGCGATGGTCAGCTTGCCCGCCCCGGCGCGCAGCGCGGCGGTGGCCGCCAGGATCACCGCGCCCGGCATCTCGCGTGAGCCGCCGAGCACCAGCACATGGCCGCGGATTTCCTTGTCGCCACTGGCGTCCGGCATCGGCAAGGGCCAGGCGCGCAGTGCGGTGTCGTCTATGGTGTGGGGCGCGCGTTTGTTCATCGGTGCGCCACTTCACGCTTTGGCTGCCGCGGGCACGTCTTTTTGAACAGTGACCGGCGTGCCGGACTCTTCCAGCGGCGCGACAAAATTCACCAGGTCAACCACCAGCTTGCCGTGCTTGCCGCGCGTGCCATCGAAACGGTAGGAGGTGACTGAGCAGTTGGGCACGTCGCCCTGGCGGTCGAAGGTCAGGATCTCGTGTTCGGTCATGCGCTCCAGCAGGTAGCGGAAACAGTTGACGATCACCTGGTGGCCCACGATCAGCACCCGTTCCTGGCGGTACTCGCGCGTGATGGTGTCGAGCACGCTGCGCAGGCGCAGGATCACGTCGCACCAGCTCTCGCCGCCGGGCGGGCGGAAATAGAACTTGCCGACGTGGGCGCGCTGCTCGTGCAGTTCCGGGTATTTCTGCGCGATGCCGAGCGGCGTCAGCCGGTCGAGGATGCCGAATTCCTTCTCGCGCAGGCGCTCGTCGACGGCCACCACATCCGGTTCGTCGTCCATGTGCTCGAGCACGATCTGCGCCGTGTGCGCGGCGCGCACGTAGGGCGAATGCAGCACCACGTTGGGGCGCGCCTCGGGCGGCAGCTGGCCGAACCAGCGCGCCAGCGCGTGCGACTGCTGGATGCCGAGTTCGGAGAGGGGAGTGTCGACGTCGCGGGTGGCGACATCGATCAGCAGCGAGGATGCCGCCTCGGCGGCATCCCGGGCGACATTGCCCGCGCTTTGACCATGCCGCACCAGCCAGATTTGCTGCGGCCACTTCTGTTCCATCGCCAGCCTGTTTGTCCGTATTGATAGTCTCGCATTATGGACGTAACAATCTGCGGCTCAGCGCACGTTTCCGCTGGTCAGTCGAAGAGCTGGCGCGGGGCGCGGCCGCGTGGCCGACCGCGCTGTTTCCTGTACGAACGCGCGCGGCGCTCAGGTGGTCGGTTCCGCGGCGTCGAGATTGACCTCGGCGTCGCTGTGGAAGGTGGCCAGGTCGGTCTGGCCGAGCACGCGCGAGGTGAGGGTGCCGGCGGTGATGGATCCGCTGACGTTGAGCGCGGTGCGGCCCATGTCGATCAGCGGTTCGATGGAGATCAGCAGCCCGGCCAGCGCCACCGGCAGGTTCAGCGAGGACAGCACGATCAGCGCGGCGAAGGTCGCGCCGCCGCCCACGCCGGCCACGCCGACCGAGCCGACGGTCACGATCGCCACCAGCGGCAGCAGGAAGGCGAAGGTCCACGGATCGATGCCGACCGTGGGCGCGATCATCACCGCCAGCATGGCTGGGTAGATCCCTGCGCAGCCGTTCTGGCCGATGGTGGACCCGAACGAGGCCGCGAAGTTGGCGATCCCTTCCGGGGTGCCCAGGCGCGTGGTCTGGGCCTGCACGCTCATCGGGATGGTGCCCGCGCTGGTGCGCGAGGTGAAGGCGAACACCAGCACCGGCATGATGCGCTTCAGGTAGCGCACCGGCGGCAGGCCCACCGCCGCGATCAGCAGCAGATGCACGCAGAACATGATTATCAGCGCGCTGTAAGAGGCCGCCACAAAGCTCATCAGGTTGAGAATGTCCGCATAGCTGGAGCGCGCCACCACGTTGGCCATCAGCGCGAACACGCCGAACGGGGTCAGGCGCAGCACCAGCGTCACCATGCGCATCACGAGCGCATGCGCCACCTTGATGAAGTGCTCGAAGGAGGCAAAGATGTCCGGCTTCTTGCCCGCGATGCCGGTGGCGGACACGCCGATGAACAGCGAGAACAGCACCACCGCGATGGTCGAGGTCTTGCGCGCGCCGGTCAGGTCCAGGAACGGATTCTCGGGGATGAACGACAGGATCATCGCGGGCAGGGAAATGCCCTGGGCGGTCGACAGCTTGCCTTCCAGATAGACTCCACGCGCCGCCTCGGCGGTCGAGGACACCATGCCGATCGCAGTCAGCCCGTACAGCTTGGCCATCACGATGCCGACGATGGCGGCGACCAGGGTGGTCCCCATCAGCGTGCCGATGGTGATGGCGCTGATCTTGCCGAGCGAGGAGGCGTCCTTGAGCTTGAGGATGGCCGAGATGATCGACACCATGATCAGCGGCATGATGATCATCTGCAGCAGCTTGACGTAGCCTTCGCCGACGATCTCCAGATAGGCCCCGGTGTCCTTGACGATGGGGGCGCTGGCGCCATAGACCCCTTGCAGTACGGCCCCGAACAGCGCCCCCAGCGCCAGCGCGCTGAACACGCGGCGGGTGAACGTCTGGTGGGTCTGGTGCATGCGATAGAGCACGCCAAGGAGGAGGAGGGCAGCGGCGAGATTCAGGATCAGCGGCAGATTCATCGGGGGCCTTCGTATTGCGCAATCGAAGCATTCTATCGGCATTCTGCCGAGGCCGCTCGCGGTCGACTGCCGGGTTCGACAGCCGCGTAAACGCAACGTTGTTGACAGGGAAAGTCACGTGGGCAACACTGGCGTGTTCACTTTCTCGCGGAGCGAAAAATGCGTGTGTTGACGCTGGTGGTGCCGGTGATGCTGGTGGCCCTCGGAGGGCTGGGATTGAGCCAGGCGGCGCCCCAGGCGCTGGCGGCCGCGCCCGCTGCTCCCGCTGCTCCCGCTATGTCCGCCAAGCCGGCCGTGCCGCCGGTGACAGTCGAGGTGTTTACGCCCGCCGGCATGGTCAAGCAGGTGCGCCAGGTGGCCGTGCGCTTCACCGGCGAGGTGGTGCCCTTCGGCGACCTGCGCCTGGACGACCCCTTCACCGTTGATTGCGCCCAGCCCGGCAAGGGCCGCTGGGTGGACAGCCGCAACTGGAGCTACGACTTCGAGCGCGACCTGCCCGCCGGTGTGGCCTGCCGCTTCACGCTCAAGCCGGGACAGCATGCCGTCAGCGGCGCTGCGCTCGGCGGCCAAACAGTGTACGCGTTCACCACGGGCGGCCCGGCCGTGGTCCAGCAGATCCCGCGCGAAGGCGGACAAATCGACGAGAACCAGGTGTTCCTGTTCGGTCTCGACGCGCCCGCCACCGAGGACAGCATCCGCAAGCATGCCTGGTGCCGGATCGACGGCGTCGGCGAAAAGGTGGGCGTGCGTCTGCTGCAAGGGAAGGAGCGCGACGATTTCCTCGCCCACCGCCAGAGCTTCGTCGACCGCTACCTGCACGTGTGGTGGAAGGCGCGCGGCGTCGTGTTCCATACCGTGACCCCGGGCGCCGCGCCCAAGCGCAGCGAGATGCCGTTCGCCGTGCTGCAGTGCCAGCGCACGCTGCCCGCCGATAAGGATGTCGCCATCGTGTGGGATGCCGGGATCGCGACCGCTTCCGGCATCGCCACCACCGAGGCGCAAACACTGCCGTATCACGTGCGGCCGGACTTCACGGCGATGTTCCGTTGCCAGCGCGCGACCACCAAAGGGCAGTGCATTCCCTTCCTGCCCATGTCCCTGTCCTTCAGCGCCCCGGTCAAGCGCACGGACCTGCAGGGCATCCGCTTGACGGCACCCGATGGCAAGACCTTCGCGCCCATGTTCTCCGGCGAGGAGGCCAAGGCGGAGTATGTGAGCGAACTCGAATTCCGTGGCCCGTTCCCGGTCAAGTCCGCGCTCAAGCTGACCTTGCCCGAGGGCCTGCGCGATGACGCGGGCCGGGCGCTGGTCAACCGCGCCGCGCTGCCCGCGTCCGTGCGCACCGACGATAACCCGCCGCTGGTCAAGTTCCCGGCGCGCTTCGGCATCCTGGAAGCGAAGGGCGACCGCCTGCTGCCGGTCACGGTCCGCAATGTCGAAACCCGCCTGCGCGCGTCGGTCCAGCGCACGCCGCAGGACCTGCCCGCCGCTCCCGCGGCGCCGCCCAACACCACCGCAACAGCTGCCAGTACACCTCCAGCACAGTCCAGCGCACAGCCGGGCGACCGTACCGGTACAGCCGCGCCAAGCACACCGGCACAGGTGCTGCGTGTACCGGCACAGGACGATGCCGCCATCATCGGCTGGCTGCGCCGCATGGCGGGCAGCAGCTACGAGTATTGGGAGCCGCGCGAGCAGTGGGGCAAGGACCTGGACACGCCGCTGATCGGCAAGAAAGACCGCGCCGAGCGCATCGCCATCCCGCGCGGCCGCGGCAAGAGCGAGTTCGAAGTGATCGGCATTCCGCTGCGCCGCCCCGGCTTCTATGTGGTAGAAGTGGCCAGTCCATTGCTGGGCGCGGGCCTCAATGACGCGCCGCGCACCGCCAACGTCAGCGCCTCCGCGCTGGTCACCAACATGGCCGCCCACTTCAAGCACGGCGCCGCGAGCTCGGTGGTGTGGGTCACCTCCCTTGACCAGGGCCGCCCGGTGTCCGGCGCCGCCGTCACAGTGCGCGATTGCGACGGCAAGCAGCTCTGGCAGGGCCGGACCGATGCCAACGGTGTCGCCCGCATCGGCAAGGAGATCACGGCACGCTGCAAGCAGCAGGGCGAGCGCTATTTCATCAGCGCGCGCAAGGGCGAGGACATGACCTTCACCCTGTCCGATTGGCAGGGCGGGATCGAATCGTGGCGCTTCAATGTGCTCACCGGCGACCGGCACCAGGACAACACCATCGCCACCACGGTGTTCGACCGCACCTTGCTGCGTGCCGGCGAAACGGTCCACATGAAGCACTTCCTGCGCGAGCACACCATGCGCGGTATCGAGCTGCTGGACCCGAAGGCCAAGCGCCAGGGCAGTACCGGCAACTGGCATGCGCGTGCGCTGAAAATCGCGGACAGCTCGGCGCGCCCCGCTCAGATCCACATCGTGCATTCGGCCACTGATGAGAGGGTGGCCTTGCCTGTCAAGTGGACCGCCAACGCCACCTCCGAAAGCAGCTGGGCCATCCCGGCCGATGCCAAACTGGGAAGCTACGAGGTCTTCATCGGCGGCTTGTCCGCCGGTTCGTTCCGCGTCGAGCAGTTCCGCATTCCGACCATGCGCGGCTCGATCCAGGGGCCAAAGGAGGCGCAGATCGCACCGGCTGCGGTGCCGCTCGACCTGCAGCTGTCGTATCTGTCGGGCGGTGGTGCGGGCCTCGCCGCCGTCAAGCTGCGCACCGTGCTGGAGCCGCGCGAGGTGTCGTTTCCCGATCAGGAAGGCTTCCGGTTCTCCCGGGGCGATGTCAAGGAAGGCGTGGAGCAGAACCGCGGTTATAACGGCGACGATGAATGCTGCGACGAAGACAGCGGCGACGACGAGGGCCAGGAAGGCGACAGCGCGCGCGGCAAGGATGGCGTGAGCACCCGCCCTGTCACCCTCGACAAAGCCGGCGGCGCGCGTGTCACGGTCGACAAGTTCGGTACCGTGGATGCGCCCAAGGACCTGCTGGCCGAGATGTCCTACCAGGACCCGAACGGCGAGACGCTGACCGTGTCCCAGCGTGTGCCCCTGTGGCCCGCCGGCGTCATTGTCGGCATCAAGCCGGATGCATGGATGGCGACCAAGGATTCCGTCAAGCTGCAGGCGATTGCACTCGACGTGCAGGGCAAGCCGCTTGTGCACGCGCGCATCGCGGTCGACTTCTTCGAACGCGCGACCTATTCGCACCGGCGCCGCCTGCTCGGCGGCTTCTACTCGTACGAGAACAGTAGCGAAATCAAGCGCCTCGGCGAAGCTTGCGCCGGCGAGACCGATGAACGCGGCCTGCTGTTCTGCGACGTCAAGGCGCCCAAGGACGGTGAGCTGATCCTGCGCGCGCAGGCCACCGACAGTGCTGGCCGGATCAATAGCACGTACGCCGATGTGTGGGTGGCCGGGAACGCGGACCTGTGGTTCAGCCATAGCGACAACGACCGCATCGATCTGCTGCCGCTGAAGAAGCGCTACGAGCCGGGCGAGCAGGCCAGCTTCCAGGTGCGCATGCCGTTCCGCTCCGCTACCGCGCTGGTGACAGTGGAACGCGAAGGCGTGATCGAGACCTATGTGCGCCGCATCTCCGGCCAGAACCCGGTCATCACGATTCCGATGAAGGCCAGCTACGCGCCGAACGTGTACGTGTCCGCGCTGGTGGTGCGCGGCCGCGTGGCGGGTGTGCAGCCAACCGCGCTGGTGGACCTCGGCAAGCCCGCATACAAGATGGGCATTGCGACCGTGCGCGTGGGCTGGGCCGCGCATGAACTGAAGGTGCAGGTCACGCCGGACAAGCCGGTCTACAAGATCCGCGAGAAGGTGCCCGTCGCCGTGCACGTCACGCGCGCGGACGGCAAGGCTCTCCCGGCGGGCAGCGAGGTCGCCTTGGCCGCCGTCGACGAAGGCCTGCTGGAACTCATGCCCAACGAAAGCTGGAACCTGCTTGAGACCATGATGCAGCAACGTACCTTGCAGGTGGAGACGTCCACCGCGCAGATGCAAGTGATCGGCAAGCGCCACTTCGGCCGCAAGGCCTTCCCGCACGGCGGCGGCGGTGGCCGCAGCTCGGGCCGGGAGCTGTTCGACACGCTGTTGTTCTGGAAGGCGCGCGTGGTTCTGGACAAGAACGGCGATGCGCAGGTGACCGTACCGCTCAATGATTCGCTCACCAGCTTCCGCATCGTGGCCATCGCAAGCGGCGGCGCCTCGCTGTTCGGCAGCGGTGGCGCCTCCGTGCGCACCACGCAGGACGTGATGATGCTGGCCGGGCTGCCGCCGCTGGTGCGCGAGGGTGACCGCTTCCGCGCCGGCTACACGGTGCGCAACGCGTCCGACCGCGAGCTGTCCGTCGAGCTGCGTGCCAGCGTGGCGGCCGACCTCGGCAAGGCCGCCGCGCTGCCGGTGCAGACCGTGACCCTGGCCGCGGGCGAATCGCGCGACATCGGCTGGGACTACACGGTTCCCTACAACGTCGGCACGCTGGCGTGGGAAGCGACCGCGCGCGGCGGCGATAACGCCGACACGGTCAAGATCAAGCAGACGGTCAAGCCCGCGCTGCCGGTGCGCACGCTGCAAGCGACGCTGCTGCAGCTGGATCGCCCGCAGACCATGAAGGTGCAGGTCCCGGCGGATGCGGTGCCGGGCCGCGGCGGCATCGTCACGCGCTTCTCGGCCCGCATCGCGGACGAGATGCCGGGCGTGCGCGAGTACATGAAAGATTACCCGTACAGCTGCTTCGAGCAGGTCACGTCCAAGGCCGTGGCGCTGCGTGACGAAGAGATGTGGGACGCGAACATGGCATCGCTCCCGGCCTATCTTGATGGCGACGGCCTGGTGAAGTACTTCACGCCGATGCTGTACGGCTCCGATACGCTGACCGCCTACGTGCTGAGCGTGGCGGACGAAGCAGGCTACGGCATCCCCGATGAACTGCGTACCCGCATGGAAGAGGGCCTGGCCGGCTTCGTGCGCGGGAAGGTGATACGCTATTCCGCCATGCCGACCGCCGATGTCGCGGTGCGCAAGGTCGCCGCCCTGGAAGCGCTGTCGCGCCGCGGCCTGGTGCAGCCGGACATGACCGAGTCCTTCACCATCGCGCCCAACCTGTGGCCGACGGCGGCCGTCATCGACTGGTACCTGGTCCTCCAGCGCACACCCGCGCTGCCGGACCAGCAGAAGCAGCTGCAGCAAACGGCATCCATCCTGCGGGCGCGCCTCAACCTGCAGGGCACCACCATGGGCTTCTCGACCGAGCGCACCGACAACTGGTGGTGGCTGATGATGTCCGGCGACGCCAACGCCAACCGCCTGCTGCTGGCGATGCTCGACAACCCCGCCTGGCAGGCCGACATGGGCCGCCTCGCGCGCGGCGCCATCGGCCGCCAGCGCAAGGGCAAGTGGAATACGACTGTGGCCAATGCCTGGGGCGTGCTGGCCATGGAGAAGTTCTCGGAAAAATTCGAGTCCACGCCGGTGACGGGACAGTCGCTGGCCACGCTGGCGGGCAAGCAGAAGGCGGTGCGCTGGACGGAGAGCGCCGCACCGGCGGACCTGGTGGCTACGCTGCCGTGGCCGAACGTTGCGCAGGATCTGACGCTGAGCCACGCAGGCACCGGCAAGCCGTGGGTGGTCGTGCAGAGCACCGCCGCGATTCCGCTCAAGGCACCGCTGACGACCGGCTTCCGCGCGACGCGCACCATCACGCCGGTGGAGCAAAAGCAGGCGGGCGTGTGGTCGCGCGGGGACATCTACCGCGTGCACCTGGATCTGGAATCGCAGGCGGACATGACCTGGGTGGTGGTGGACGATCCGATTCCAGCGGGCGCCTCGACCCTCGGCGGGGGCCTGGGCCGCGATTCGGCCATCGCCACCACGGGCGAGCGCCAGCGCGGCTGGGTGTGGCCGGCCTTCCAGGAGCGGAAGTTCGACGCGTTCCGGTCGTACTACGAGTTTGTCCCAAAAGGAAAGTGGAGCGTCGAGTACACGGTCCGCCTGAACAATCCGGGCCAGTTCCAGCTTCCGCCCACGCGCATTGAGGCGATGTACAACCCGGAGATGTTTGGCGAATACCCGAATGCTCCATTCACTGTGAAGCCGTAAGTGCCGCGTTACATCGCCGTCCTGTTGGCCGCCTGCCTGGCCGTTCCCGCGCTGGCCGTGCCTCCGGCCAGCGGGCCGGTGCCCGTTGCGTCCGCGCCAAGGACCGCAGCGGCCGGGCTGCCTACGCTGGCCGAGGTGCGCGCCGGGTACCAGCCTTCCGATGCGGTGCTGCTGGACCGCGCTGGCCAGCCGCTGCGAGCCCTGCGCCTGGACCTGACGGCGCAGCGTGCGGCGTGGACAGCCTTCGACGACATCTCGCCCGCGCTGGTCACGGCCATCATCACCGCCGAAGACCAGAACTTCATGACCCATAGCGGCGTGGACCTGCTGGCGATGGGCAAGGCTGCGTGGGAGAATCTGTTCCGCTCCCGCCCGCGCGGTGCATCGACGATCACGATGCAGCTGGCGTCCCAGCTCGACCCGGCGCTGCAGCCGGGCGCCGGTGGCCGCACGCTGGGCCA
This sequence comes from Zemynaea arenosa, assembly GCF_004614185.1. Taxonomy (GTDB): domain Bacteria; phylum Pseudomonadota; class Gammaproteobacteria; order Burkholderiales; family Burkholderiaceae_D; genus Telluria; species Telluria arenosa. The sequence continues at coordinate 9,687 of NZ_SPVF01000262.1, forward strand.
AAAGTGGAACCAGATGAAGGCCGCACGCGAGATCGAAGACACCTGGTCCAAGCGCGATGTGCTGGAGGCCTATCTCAATCTGGTGCCGTTCCGGGGCGAGTTGCGCGGTATCGGCGCGGGCTCGCGCGGCCTGTTCGGCAAGGCGCCCTCGGGGCTGGATAAGACCGAGTCCGCGATCCTCGCCGCGCTGGTGCGCTCGCCGTCCGCGCCGCCCAAATTGGTCGCGCGGCGCGCATGCGCGCTGGCGCAGGAACTGAAGCTGACAGTCGCCTGCGCGGCAGTCACGTGGGAGACGGAGAAGGCGCTGAGCCGCCCCTCTGAGCCACGCTCGTTCAGCGCCAGCGGCGCCGTCGCCCGCCAGCTCCTCAAGCCCGGCAAGGGTGCGGTGCGCAGCACGCTGGATGCGGGCATGCAGCGCTTTGCGGAGGAAGCCCTGCGGCGCCAGCTCTCCATGCTCGGCGAACGCAATGTGAACGATGGCGCACTGGTCGTCCTCGACAACGCCAGCGGCGAGATCCTGGCCTGGGTCGCCAACGCGGGCAACAGCGACGTGGATGGGGTCACTGCGCTGCGCCAGGCCGGGTCCACGCTCAAGCCCTTCCTGTACGAGCTGGCGTTCGAGCGCCGCGTGCTGACGGCGGCGTCGATCCTGAATGACGCGCCGATCGAGGTGGCGACGGTGGGCGGCATGTACGTGCCCCAGAATTACGAGAAGGACTTCAAGGGCCCGGTCAGCGCCCGCACCAGCCTCGCGAGTTCCCTCAACATTCCGGCCGTGCGTACGCTGATGCTGGCGGGCCTGGACCGCTTCCACGAACGCCTGCGGACTCTCGGAATCCGCACGCTGACCGAGGCGCCGGACTATTACGGCTACTCGCTGGCACTGGGCTCCGGTGAGATCACTCTGCTGGACTTGGCCAACGCCTACCGGGCACTGGCCAACCATGGCTTGTATGGCACATCGACGCTGGTCGCGCGCCCGACCGAGAAACCGCAGCGGGTGATGGACGAGAAGGCCGTTTTCATCGTCAGCGACATTCTTTCCGATCGCGCCGCCCGCAGCCTCACCTTCGGCCTGCGCAACGAGCTGGCGACGGGCTACTGGGCGGCGGTGAAGACCGGCACGAGCAAGGACATGCGGGACAACTGGGCGGTCGGCTATTCGGACCGCTACACGGTGTGTGTCTGGGTCGGCAACTTCAATGGACGCCCGATGTGGGACGTCTCCGGCGTGACCGGTGCCGCGCCGGTGTGGCGCGATGTGATGGACTACCTGCACCGCAGCCAGCCCTCGCTCGCGCCGCGCGCGCCGCAAGGTGTGACCGGCATCGGCGTGGCCTTCGAACCGGCGGTCGAGCCGCCGCGCAACGAGTGGTTCATCGCCGGGACCGAGATGGCGAGGGTCGCCGTGGTCCCGCTCCACGAACGCGCGCCGCGCATCGTCTATCCTGCGCCGCACGCCATTCTCGCCGCCGACCCCGACATCCCCGATAACCGCGAGCGGGTGTTCTTCCACGCCGAAGCCGGCCAAGGCCTGCGCTGGCAGCTCGATGGCGCGATTCTCGCGGAGGCGGAGGACGACTACCGCTGGCAGCCCATCCCCGGCAAGCACACCCTCCAGCTCATCGACTCCACCGGCCACCCTGTCGCCCAAAGCGACTTCACCGTCCGCGGCACCCGCTGATTGCAGCCTGGTGAGCTGCGGAGCGCTCAATCGCTTTTATGATCGGTTCGCCACTCGAACTGACGCTTTTCGTTCCTGTTCATACTCTTGAACGGGACGGGTGATACGCAAACGCGCGCGTTGGAATCTCGAATGCACTCTTCGGCTGTTGCGAACGACCGCAAAAGCGCGCGAAGGAGTGCTACCTGCACTCGTTCGAGTGCGAAAGAGTGCGAAAGAGTGCGTGCGAGGCGGTTTCCTCATTTTTTGAAGTGAGTGCGCCGGTGCCCTGTACTGGACGCGGAGCAGGCGGTCAGGTAGGCTCTGGCCCCGATCTTTTGTGGAGCCTATATGCACGTCCTGCCGCGCCGCTTGCTGGCGCTTGTCGCTGCCGCTGCCGTGACTCATGCTGCTGTCGCTGCCGCCCCGGTTTCGACCCCGGCAACCTACCGCACCGTCAACCTGATGCCTGAGTTCTGGTCTTTCTACGACAAGGCCAGGACTCTGCCCGTCGATGCGCAAGGCGCCGTGTTCGCGCGCACCGTGGTCAAGAGTCATCCCGAAGTCTACAACCATGCCGTGATCGGCGGCGACACCAGCAAGCCGTTCGAACAGATGGTCGCGGACCGCTACGTGAAGGTGCAAAGCCTGATCGGACCACGCATGGATTTGATGCGCGAAGTGTCGGCACGGATTGGCCAGGACCTGCCGCGCTACGAAGCGCGCTTCCGCAAGACCTTCCCGGACCTGGCCTACAAGGGAGAGCTGTACTTCATGTACTCGCTCGGCGGCTTCGATGGCGCGACCCGCAAGGTGCACGACCAGACTGCGTTGCTGTTCGGCCTCGACATGATCACCTGGGTCTACGGCAAGGATGCGGACCCCGAGCCGTTCTTTGACCATGAGCTCTTCCACATCTATCACAAGCAGTATCCGGATCCCGCTCCCGGTTACAGCGACAAGTTCGTGACTGCGCTGTGGGGCGAGGGCTTGGCCATGCACGTGGCCCAGACCATGAATCCGCAAGCGCACGGCGTGGCGATCTTCGGCCTGCCGCGCAATACGCCGGAGCGCGCGCAAGCCATGGTGCCCGCGCTGGCCCGCGATATCCGCGGCCTGCTCGACTCGACCTCGCCGGACGATTACAAGCGCTTCTTCCTGGGCTCCAGCGAGCAGGCCGAAACCCCGTCGCGCTCCGGCTATTACGTCGGCTTCCTGGTCGCGCAGAAGCTGGGCCAGCGCCACTCGCTGCAGGAGCTGGCGCACACGCCAGTCAGCAAGCTGCGTCCCGAGATCGAAGCGGCGCTCGACGAACTGGCACAGGCCCGCTGACACCGCAGCCGCCGCGCATAGCCAGCGCGCTCGCCGTCGCGCACCGTGCCCCTGCACATTACGCCCACGCCCAGTGCGCCGGCCAACCCGGCGCCACAACCCCGCGCGGCCTGTTACCTTAGCCATTCACTCAACAGCAGGAATTACTGAAAGCGGACGCATGAGGGCAGGGCGGAAAGAGCAGATCTGGGGAATGGTGGCGTGGGTGCTGGTCACCTTCGCGGCGGCGGGACTGGGTGCGTGGGCCTCGGTGCACGCTGCGGAGTTCTATGCGCAGCTGAACAAGCCGGAATGGGCGCCACCAGCGGGCGTGTTCGGCCCTGTGTGGACGCTGCTGTATGCGCTGATGGCATGGGCCGTGTGGCTGGTGTGGCGCATCCGCGGCTGGTCCACCGCGCCGCGGACGCTGGCGCTGTATCTCGGGCAGCTGGCCGCCAATGCCCTCTGGAGCTGGCTGTTCTTCGGCTGGCATCTCGGCGCCGCTGCCTTCATCGAAGTGCTGGTGCTGTGGCTCCTGATTGCGGCTACCATCGTCGCCTTCCACAAGGTGCAGCGCTTCGCGGCCTGGCTGCTGGCGCCGTATCTCGCGTGGGTGAGCTTCGCCACGGCTCTCACGTTCGCGGTCTGGCGCGCGAATCCGGCACTGCTGGGCTGAGATCGGACGCCGCGCAATCCTCGGCCGCGTGCCATGCTAGACTGCCCGCGACCTCCACGCGCCTGCATCCGCCCATGAAGCCATCCGCCAGCCTGCTGCACCTGGTTCAATCGATTGAACGGGAGACCAACGGCTGGCCGCGGCCCATGGCACGGCGCCGCTTCCTGCAAGCCGCCCTCGCGCTGGCCGGCACGCAGATCGTGGGCGCCTCGCACAAGGCGCAGGCCCAGGCCCAGCCTCTACGCTTCGTCGGCTACCCATTCACACTCGGCGTGGCGTCCGGCGCGCCCCGCCCGGACAGCGTCGTGCTCTGGACCCGGCTCGCGCCCGCGCCGCTGCTGGAAGACGGCGGCATGCCGCCCGAGCGCGTGATCATCAACTGGGAACTGGCCGAGGACGAAAAGTTCGCGCGCATCGTGCAGCAAGGCCGCATCCACGCCGCGCCCGAACTCGCGCACAGCGTGCACGCAGAAGTGACCGGCCTGCGGCCCGGCCGCTGGTACTGGTACCGCTTCATCGCGGGCGGGGAGATGAGCCCCGCCGGCCGCACCCGCACGGCGGACGTGCAGGCGGACCGGCTGCGCTTCGCCGTCGCCTCCTGCCAGCAGTACGAGCAGGGCTACTTCTCGGCCTACCGCCACATGTCGAAGGAGGACCTTGACCTGGTGGCCTTCCTGGGCGACTACATCTACGAATCGAACTGGGGCAGCAATCTGGTGCGCCGGCATGCCACGGGCGAGCCGGAAACGCTGGCCCAGTACCGCATCCGCCACGCACAGTACAAGACGGACGCCGACCTGCAGGCCATGCACCACGCCGCGCCGTGGATCGTGACCTGGGACGACCACGAAGTCGACAACGACTACGCGGGCGACCAGTCCGAATACCTGGACCCGCGCTTCCTGCTGCGCCGCGCGGCCGCCTACCAGGCCTACTACGAGCACATGCCCGTCCCGCGCAGCGCGCTGCCGCGCGGCCCGCACATGCGCATCTACGACCGCTACTCGTTCGGCAGCCTGGCCCAGTTCCATGTGCTGGACGACCGCCAGTACCGTACCCCGCAAGCGTGTCCGCGCATGGGCATGGGTGGCGCGTCGGTCACGGAAAATTGCGCCGGGCGCATGGACCCGAAACTGGACATGCTCGGCGCCGCGCAAGAGCAATGGCTGGCCGATGGCCTCAAGGATTCGCGCGCGCTGTGGAACGTGCTGGCCCAGCAAACCCTGCTCGCCCCCTTCGGCCGCCAGACCGCGCACGGCACCACGCACTGGACCGACGGGTGGGACGGCTACCCGGCCGCGCGCACGCGTCTCACGCGCTTGCTGGGCGACAGCCGCGCGTCCAACCCGCTCGTCATCGGTGGAGATGTGCACTGCCACCACGCCGCCAACATCCTCTACGATTTCGACAAGCCCACCTCGCGCATCGTGGCCAGCGAATTCGTGAGCACGTCCATCACCTCGGAAGGCGATCCGATCGAGATGATCGAAGCGGGCAAGACCAACAATCCCCACATGCTGCTGTCGGACGCCCGCCGGCGCGGCTATATCATGATGGAGCTCGGGCGCCAGCGCGCGCGGGTGGACATGCGCGTGATCGACAGCGAGAAGGTGAAAGAGAGCCGCGCCAGCACGCTCGCCGCGTTTGAGGTGGAGGCGGGCAAGCCGGGCGCACGGCAAATCCAGGCATAGCGAACAGCATACAAGCGGAGGACAGCATGACGACTTTGACGAACCGTCCCAGCACGGCACTGCTGGTGGTGGATGTGCAGCACGACGTGGTGGCGCAGGCGCATCAGCGCGATGCGGTCATCGCCAACATCAATACGCTGATCGACAAGGCGCGGCGCGAACATGTGCCGGTGATCTGGGTGCAGCACCACGACGAAGGTCTGGTGCGCGGCAGCGCGGCGTGGAAGCTGGCGCCGGAGCTGCATCCGCTGCCGGCGGAACCGATCGTCGAGAAGCAGTACGGCGACGCCTTCGAGGACACCGTGCTGGAGGAGCAGCTTGGCCAGCTCGGCGTAGGCCGGCTGTTCGTGACCGGGGCGGAGACCGATGCCTGCATCCGCTCGACCATCCACGGGGCGTTTACGCGCGGGTATGACACGGTGCTGGTCAGCGATGCGCACACCACCAGCGACCGCACGGAATGGGGCGCGCCGCCGCCGGGCGACGTGATCGCGCACACCAACCTGTACTGGAACTACCAGGCCGCGCCTGGGCGCAAGGCAGGGACGGCGAAGACGGCCGAGGTGGACTTCAGGGGCGCTTGACGGGAAGACCGGCCATCCGCTCGAGCTGAACAGGCACCAGCCTGGCCGGTCCATTCGCGGGCCAACCGGTGCGCGCCTCGGCGCGGACGGTCGTGCGGCCGCTAGCTGGCGCGAGGCTCCAGCGCAGTCGTCCACTCGATGACTTCGACGCCCGGCGGGAGCGCGTGCGCCAGCAGACGCTCGACCTGGGCGCGCGAGGTGGCCGCCAGGCCCACGCGGCGCTCCGGTTGCCATTCGGCGGCCTCGTCGTCGGGCTGGTGCTCGTGGTCGTGCGGACGGCCTTCGCTGCAGGCCTTGCAGATCGTCTGGTAGCTTGCGGTCCAGTCCTCGGCGTACATGCCGTCACGATCGGCGGCGTCCTGGAAGGCCTGCATGGCCTCCTCCGTGGGTACGTCGAGCATGACCTCGAAGGTGCCGAAGGGACCCGGCTGGAACAGTTCCAGCACGTTGAAGACGGGGACATCGCGGTCGCCGTCCTTGCGGTAGCCGGCCGGCGCGCCGTCGTGCAGCACGATGTCCTTGAAGCGGTAACCCGATTCGGGCAGCGGCACATTCAGGAGGCGGGCCCGCGCCGGGTCGATGCGGCGCGACCACACCACTTCACCCTGGCCGTCAGGATTCAGGCGCACCGGCGTCACGCCGAAGTTGTCCTCGATCTCGCCCTCGACGGGGCCCTGCAGCTGGATGCCATAGCGCTGCCACATGGCGCGGGCCGTCGTCCAGTCGCGCAGCGCGGTGGCCGCGATCGCGGCGTTCCAGATGGCTGCCTCGTTATTCTCCGGCGCCAGCTCCAGCGCACGCTGGTTGGCGCGCAGGGACTCGTCCCATTGGCCCAGGTACTTCAGCTGCAGCCCCAGGTTGTACCAGGCGTGCTTGCGTTCGGGCTCCAAGGCCAGCAGGGTGCGGTAGTGCGCGACGGCGCCCGCGCGGTCGCCCGCTTCGCTGGCGGCGAGGGCGGCATCGAACAAGGCATCGGCGTCAGGCGGGGTGGACGAAACGGAAGGCATGCGCGGTCCTGTCGAGTGAAGTCAGGCGCGATTGTACAGCGGGGGAGGGAGGGGAATCGACTAGCCGGAGCCAGCGCACGTCTGCGCGGTCCGGCACGCCCTGCGTCGTGGCCAGTAACGCGGCAGGCGGATCTCGTCTGATGGTGTACTACTTCGGCATGCTTCTGGACCAGCCGCTGCCAGGGCTGTTAACGTACAAAGGGTTAGCCGGAGCTAACCCTTTGCCTTGACTATTCGTGGTAGGCCGTGCGGGATTCGAACCTGCGACCAACGGATTAAAAGTCCGCTGCTCTACCAGCTGAGCTAACGACCCGAAAGAAGCAAAATTATAGGGCCGGGTGAGTCATCTGTCAAATGCCATCCCGGCCAGTTGTGTCACCCGCGGACTTACTTCAGCGCCTTCAGCCGCTCCTTGGCGGTGGCGGCGGCCGGGGATTCGGGGTACTTCGACACCAGCGATTGCAGCGTCTTCTTGGCATTCTTCTTGTCCTTCAGCTCCAGGTAGCTGCTGGCGATGTTGAGCATCGCATCCGGTGCCTTGGGGCTGTCGGCGTAGTTGCTCACCACGTCCTGCTGGGCGGCGATGGCGGCCTTGTAATTCTGCGCGGCGTAGTGCGCATTGCCGAGCCAGTACTGGGCGTTGGCGGCATAGCCGGAGCCGGGGTAGCGGCGCACGAAGTCGCCCAGCTCGCGCGCGGCGGCGGCGTAGTCGCCACCCTTGAAAGTCTCCATCGCGCCTTCATAAGCCTTCTGCTCGCCCGGGTCGACCTCCACGGTCTTGCCTTCCACGGTCACTTCGCGCGGCTCCAGCTTCTTGATGCGCGCGTCGAGATCCGCGTACAGCTCCTTCTGGCGCTTCTCGACGGTGGCGATGGCATTCTGCAGCACTTCGATCTGGCCGCGCAGCTTGGCGATTTCGGCCAGCGTGGCTTCGTGCTGGTTGGTGAAGTCGAGGGCGGCGGAGCGATCGAGCTTGTTGTCCGACATGCGGGCGATGCGCGCGTCGAAGTCCTTCGACAGGGCGTCGACCTTGGCGCGCAGGTCGAGGATGGCCTTGCGGGCTTCGTCGTCGTCAAACACTCCCGCATGCGCGGTCACAGACGCGAAGAGAAAGAGGGCGGCGAGAGGTTTCGAAAGTTTGAACATAAGGGGCTCTTTCAAATGCAAACGGCAAGCAGTCTGCACCGCTTGCCGCTGCATTGTCAATGCGCTGATTTTAAGGTTTTTGGTGGAGCTGGTGCTCCACCAAAAATATAACTTCAGTTGTCAATGCGCGCCCGGAACGCCGGGCGCTGCGGTGGTGTTACTGATAGACGATGTCGGCGCGGCGGTTTTCAGCCCACGCGGCTTCGTCGTGGCCCATGGCCTTGGGCTTTTCCTTGCCCAGCGAGACGGCTTCCATCTGGGTCTCCGGCACGCCCAGGGCGGCCATCGACTTGCGCACGGCCTCGGCGCGCTTCTGGCCCAGGGCCAGGTTGTACTCGGTGCCGCCACGCTCGTCGGTGTTCCCCTGGATCAGGACCTTGCGGGCCTTGTTCTTGGTCAGGTAGCCCGAGTGGTTCTCGACCACCGGCTTGCCGTCGTCGCGCACCACGTAGCTGTCGAAGTCGAAGTACACGCTGCGCTTGGCCAGCACGCCATTCGGATCGTTCAGCGGGTCGGTGGAGCCGGTTTCCACCGGCTTCACGTCGCGGGCGTCAGCCACCGGCGGCGGCGGCGGAGCGACCGGCTTTTCGACGACCGGTGCCGGCTCGTTCAGTTTGACGGGCGAGCTGCACGCGGCCAGGACGGCGGCGGTGGCGATGATGAAGGCGACGCTCTTCAAGTTCTGCATGATCTTCTCCTTATTGGTTCAGGCTCGGTTAAAAGGCTTACTTCACTTCATGAACGGGCCCCAGTTGGGCTCCCGGATCGTCCCTGCGTTGGTGGTGAGGCGCTGCTTGACGCGCCCATCGACCGACACCACGGCTAACGATTTGCGGCCTCCCGCACCGGTCGCGTACATCAGGTACTTGCCGTTGGGGGAGAAAGAAGGTTCGGTGGCCGAATCGGCCAGGCGCAGTTCCTGGCCACTGGCCAGGTCCATCGCATACAGCGCGAAGTCGCCGTTGCGCTGCGAGACCCAGGCCAGCGTCTTGCCATCGGAGGACAGGCGCGGGGTGATGTTGTAGCTGCCGTTGAAGGTGACGCGCGTCGCGTTGCCGCCGCCGGCCGGCATTTTGTAGATCTGCGGGCCGCCACTGCGGTCGCTGGTGAAGTAGATCCACTGGCCATCGGCCGACCATTGCGGCTCGGTGTCGATGCCCGCGCTGTTGGACACGCGGCGCAGGCCGGAGCCGTCGGAATTCAGCGTGTAGACCTGGGTGTGGCCGTCCTTGGATAGCGCCACCGCCAGCTTGGAGCCGTCCGGCGACCAGGCCGGGGCCGAGTTGGAGCCCTTCTGGTTCACCACGATCTTGCGGCTGCCGGTCATCAGGTCCTGCACCCAGACCACGGCCTTCTTGGCCTCGAAGGAGACGTAGGCGACCTTGGTACCATCCGGGGACCAGGACGGGGAGATGATCGGCTCGTTGGACGATACGGCGACCTGCACGCCCATGCCGTCCGCGTCGGCGACTTCCAGCCGGTACATGCGGCCCGCGCGGTTCTCGTTGACGTAGGCGATGCGGGTGGCGAAGGCGCCGCGCACGCCGGTCAGTTTTTCGTAGACGTCGTCCGCGATTTTGTGGGCCGACAGGCGCGTGTAGCGCTCCAGCGTGGCCTGGTTCATGGACGACAGTTCGCCGCTGTTGACGGTGTCGAACAGCTTGTAGCGCACGTCGTAGCGGCCATCGGCCATCTTCGACACGCTGCCCGCGACCAGGGCGCGCGCGCCAGCGGCCTTGAACTTGCCGTAGTCGATCGGGCCCTTTTCGGAGATGGCGCCGCCGGCGTCGATCACCTTGAACACGCCGCTGCGTTCCAGGTCGGCCTTGATCACTTCCGACACCTGGGCGGGCGCAATCGATTCATCGGCAAAGGCGGCAACGGCCACCGGGATCTGGGTCGAGCCCACCCCGGAGATTTCAAAGCGCAGCTGCGCGTGCGCGGCGGTGCCGACGAAGGCGCCCACCAGGATCACGCCGCGGGCCAGGTTCTTGGCAAAGTTCATCCTCATTCTTCCTTCAGCTTGAATATCGGTTCAATCGTGCGCTCGACCGAGCCATCCTTCTTCTTGGGCAGCGGCGAGGAGGCGGTGATGGCCTGCTCGACGGCGCGGTCGTACTCGGGCACGCCGCTGCTCTGGATCTTCTTGTAGCCGATGACCTCACCGGTCGGCAGCTGGGTGATGCGGTAGATCGCGGTCGGGTTGCCCGGCAAATCGCGGCTGCCGCCGTAGATGATGTTGCCCTTGATCTTTGCGGTCAGGCTGGCGATGTAGCCGGAGTCGCTCTTCGGCGCCGTCGATTTCGATGCGGTGCCGTGCGCGCCCAGCGAGGCGGTGAAGCGCTTGATCTCATCGTCGCGCAGCTTGGCCAGGCGTTTTTCTTCCGCGGCCTTCTTCTCCTTGGCCAGCTTGTCGGCCTTGTCCTTCGCCGCCTTCTCTTCGGCGAGCTTCTTCTGCTCTTCCTTCTTGAGTTCTTCCTCGCGCTTCTTCTGCTCCGCGAGCTTCTGCTCCGCGATCTGCTGTTCCTTCAGCTTGCGCGCCTTCTCGCGTTCCAGCGCGATGTCGGGCGGCTTGGGCGCGGGCGGCTCTTCCACTTTCTGCACGGGCGGCGGCGGGGGCGTGGGCTCCGGCTTGACCTCGGGCTGGGGCGGAGGCGGCGGGGGCGCGGCCATCTCGGTCTTCACGTCCCACACTTCCGCTTCCACGGCCACCGGCGCATTGTTCTGCCAGCGGATGCCGAACCACAGGAAGAACAGCAGCAGCCCGTGCACGGCCAGCGCCAGCACGGTCGAGGACCATGCCTTGGGTTCCGGCGGGACCTGGTAGGGGACGCCGCCTGCAGCTGCCGGGTTCATCGCCTTGGCCTCACTTGGTCGCCAGCCCCACGCGGTTGATGCCGAGCCGCTTGGCTTCGGACACGAGCTGGATCACGTCGTCGTACTTGCTGTCCTTGTCGCCGGAGATCATGACCGGCATGTCCGGGTTATCCGCATGCAGTTCGCGCAGGCGCGCCACCAGCGCGGCGCGGTTGGGAAATCCTTCGACCGCGCGCGGGTTCTTGCCGTTCACGCCCATCTGCAGGTCCGCATTGGGCTTGAGGATGATCTGGATATAGTCGTCCGGCGGCAGCGCGGACTTTTCGGCGCGCGGCAGGTTGATCACGCTCGGGCTGTTCGCAGGCGGGATGACCATGAAGATAATCAGCAGCACCAGCATCACGTCGATGTAGGGCACGACGTTGATCTCGGACTTGAACTTGCGGCGCCGTCCGCCGCGCAGGCTGCTGGAGAAGGAGGTGGCCATGGTCGTTGTCCTTGAGGGTCCTTTGGCTCTCTGTCCTCAGCGCGACTGGCGCTGCAGGATGTTGGAGAACTCCTCGACGAAGCTTTCAAAGCGGATCGCCAGGCGGTCGATGTCGTGGGTGAAGCGGTTGTACGCCACCACCGCCGGGATTGCGGCGAACAGGCCGATCGCGGTGGCGATCAGCGCCTCGGCGATGCCCGGCGCCACGGCGGCCAGGGTCGCCTGCTGCACGTTGGCCAGGCCGCGGAACGCGTTCATGATGCCCCACACGGTGCCCAGCAGGCCGACGTACGGCGAGACCGAGCCGACCGAGGCCAGGAAGTTGAGGTGGGTGTCCAGCGCATCGAGCTCGCGCTGGAAGGCGGCGCGCATGGCGCGGCGGGCGCCGTCCAGCACCGCGCCCATGTCCAGCTGCTCGCGCGCGGCCTGCTTGCCCTTGATGTACTCACCCATGCCGGCCTCGAAGATGCGGGCCAGGGCGCCGGACTGGTCGCGCTGGCTGCTCGCGCTCTGGTGCAGGGTGTGCAGGTTGCCGCCGGCCCAGAAGGTGCGCTCGAACTTTTCCGTTTGCGCGCGCGCGGCGCGGATGGTGAACATTTTGCGGAAGATGTAGCTCCAGCTGACCAGCGACACCCCCAGCAGCAAGGCCATGACCAGCTTGACGATGATGTGGGCATTGGCGATCAGCGAGATAAAGTCGAGATCCTGGGTGGCGTTCATTGACTGTTGATTGTTATTTGACTGGTTATTCGGAGTGAGCGGCGCGCATGACCTGGGCCACCGAGTCGGGCAGGGCGCGCGGACGCAGGGTCGTGCGGTCCACGCAGCCTGTTTTGACGCGGGCGCTGGCCAGCAGGACGTTGGCGCACCACGCTTCCTGGACGAACTCGACCGACGCGCGGCCCAGTTTTTCAATTCGTAAAGTTAAGTTTAGTACATCGTCCAACTTGGCTGGCGCATGATACTCGACGGCCGCGCTCTTCACGACGAACAGGGCGCCGTCCTCTTCCTTCAGGCGTTCCTGGCTGGCGCCGGCGGCGCGCAGCCATTCGGTGCGGGCCCGTTCGAAGAATTTCAGATAGTTCGCGTAGTACACGATGCCACCGGCGTCCGTGTCTTCATAGTAGACCCGGACCGTCCAGTCAAAGGCTGCAGGCATGGCGGTTGTCGTTGATGAGCGTGGGAAACATTGTACGCGATTTTGTTCTTTTTAATGTACGCCAGCGTACATAGCTGGACAGTTGGTTCCCCTCTGGCGGGGGTGGGCTGTTGCCAAGGCGCGATTAGTAGACTGCACACGACGGCGGAATGCCAAGGTCTGTAACAACTTCTCACATTTGGCAGTATTGATGGCGCCCAGAGGTGCGCGCTTCCTGCCGCGATTTTGAACGTGCTAAGGTGAAGCGATGAGATGGGAGGCTGCCATGTTCAAGCGTGAATACACTTTGAAGTTGTCCCGCGAATCGGACGACGCATTGACCAGCATTGCTGAGCGCAGCGGCATGAGCCGTTCCGAGGCTCTGAATCGGGCGCTGATGCTCTTAATGCTTGCTGACGAGGAGCGGACGCGGGATCCGCGTCGCACGCTCGCAGTCGTGTCTGGACGAGGACCAACGCTTCGCGTGCATGAGGTGATCGAGGGGATCTTCAATGGCTGACGAGGTCTTGTCGCCACCGAGCACCGAATTGCATGTGCCCCTGACCGAACGGCGCCGGTCTCCGCAAGCCGAGATTAGCGGGAAGGAACGGCTGGAGTTGGCCAGGCAGATTCTGGTCGGGCTGGCGCTGTTCTGCGCGTTCATTCTGGTCGGCTATGGTTTTAACCCAAGCAGCAAAGCATTCCAGGCGATGTTCGAGCTGGTCAAGATCGGCGCGCTGCCGGTCTTGACGCTGATGTTGTCGTTCTACTTCCCGCACGCGCATAAGCACGAGAAATAGGGCACAGGGCCGCGCGGGCCTACGTGCTGCGCTTGATGTTGAAGGCGCCGAAGCCCTGGCAGGTCGGCATCATCTCGATACTGTTGATATTGACGTGCGCGGGCAGGGTGGCGATCCAGAACGCCGTCTCGGCGATATCCCTGGCAGTCAGCGGCGTGGTGCCTTCATAGACGGAAGCCGCCTTCGCATCGTCTCCCTTGAAGCGCACGTTGGAGAACTCCGTCCCCCCGCACAACCCCGGCGCCAGGTTGGTCGCCCGCACCCCCGTCCCCACCAGGTCCGCCCGCAGGTTCAGGGTGAACTGCTCCACGAACGCCTTGGTCGCCCCATACACATTCCCGCCCGGGTACGGATAGTGCCCCGCCACCGAACCGATATTGATGATCGTCCCCGCGCCCCGCTCCACCATCCCCGGCAGCACCGCGCGCGTCATCGTCACCAGCCCCTTGCAGTTGGTGTCGATCATGGTCTCCCAATCCTCGAGCGGGCACTCGTGGGCTGGCTGGGTGCCCAGCGCCAGGCCCGCGTTATTGACCAGTACATCGATCTGCCGCCACGACTGCGGCATCACCGCCAGCGCATCCTCGATCGAGGCCTTGTCCGTCACGTCCATCTCCACCGGCAGGCAGTTCTCGCCCAGCTCCCGCGCCAGCGCCTGCAGCCGGTCCACCCGGCGTGCCGCGATCACCGCCTGGTGTCCGGCGCGGACGAAAACGCGCGCCATTTCGGCGCCGAAGCCGGCCGATGCGCCGGTGATGAACACGATCATGGGATGCCCTTCGAGTGACAACGTGGGGATAATCGCGGCATTGTATATGAAAGTGACAAGTTCCACCGGCCCTCGCCCGGTGTCCACGAAGGGTATTGCCAGCTGCCCCACAAGTTGCCCGCCAGCGTGAACTCCCTTACAATCTCGGCTCCATTTACCGTCTCACGTAACTGGCGAAAAGCCGCGCGCCACCCCGCGCTGGCAGGTGGACGACCACCGAGGGAACGTGAGGCATCAAAACAAGCCGTTCGCCTGGGCAGCCACGATGGAAAGCGTTGCGGCTGCCCTTTTGTTTGTTTGGTTCAAGCAAACGGCTCGGCATCCCGCTTATTCGAATCCGCCATAACTACCATTGGAGTTTGATTCATGTTCGCTCAAGATCACACGCTGGCCAAAGTCGACCCGGAACTGTGGGATGCCATCAAAAAGGAAAACGTCCGCCAGCAGGACCACATTGAACTGATCGCGTCCGAGAACTACACCTCGCCCGCGGTCATGGAAGCCCAGGGCTCCCAGCTGACTAACAAGTACGCCGAAGGCTACCCCGGCAAGCGCTATTACGGCGGCTGCGAATTCGTCGACATCGCCGAGCAGCTGGCGATCGACCGCCTGAAGGCGCTGTTCGGCGCCGAAGCGGCCAACGTGCAGCCGAACTCCGGCTCGCAGGCCAACCAGGGCGTGTTCTTCGCCATGCTCAAGCCGGGCGACACCATCATGGGCATGTCGCTGGCCGAAGGCGGCCACCTCACGCACGGCATGGCACTGAACATGTCGGGCAAGTGGTTCAACGTCGTCTCGTACGGCCTGACCCCGGACGAAGACATCGACTACGACAAGATGGAGCAGCTGGCGCGCGAGCACAAGCCGAAGCTGATCATCGCGGGCGCCTCGGCCTTCTCGCTGAAGATCGACTTCGCGCGCTTCGCCAAGATCGCCAAGGAGATCGGCGCCTACTTCATGGTCGACATGGCCCACTACGCAGGCCTGATCGCCGCGGGTGTGTACCCGAACCCGGTGCCGCACGCGGACTTCGTCACCTCCACCACCCACAAGTCCCTGCGCGGCCCGCGCGGCGGCGTGATCCTGATGAAGGCTGAGCACGAGAAGGCCATCAACTCGGCGATCTTCCCGGGGATCCAGGGCGGCCCGCTGATGCACGTGATCGCGGCCAAGGCGGTGGCGTTCAAGGAAGCGGCTTCGCCGGAGTTCAAGGAGTACCAGCAGCAGGTCGTGAAGAACGCGGATGCGCTGGCGAAGGCGCTGATTGCACGTGGCCTGCGCATCGTGTCCGGCCGCACCGAGTCGCACGTGATGCTGGTGGATCTGCGCGCCAAGAACCTGACCGGCAAGGAAGCGGAAGCGATCCTCGGCCAGGCGCACATCACCGTCAACAAGAACGGCATCCCCAACGACCCGCAGAAGCCGTTCGTCACCTCGGGCATCCGTCTCGGTTCGCCGGCCATGACCACCCGCGGCTTCAAGGAAGCGGAAGCGACCCAGGTGGGCAACCTGATCGCCGACGTGCTGGATAATCCGCACGACGCCGCGACCATCGACCGTGTGAAGGCGGAGGTCAAGAAGCTGACCGACAAGTTCCCGGTGTACGAGTCGTACGCGCGCTAAGCAGGGTAATCGCCGGCGATGAAATGCCCCTTCTGTCAGCACGAGGATACCCAGGTCCTGGAGACGCGCGTCTCCGAGGAAGGGGATGCGATTCGCCGGCGCCGCCGCTGCGGCAAATGCGATAAACGGTTTACCACGTTTGAACGGGTCGAGCTGTCGATGCCGATCATCGTGAAGAAGAACGGGATGCGCACCGAGTATGCGGCGTCCAAGCTGCGCGGGTCGCTGATGCTGGCCCTGCGCAAGCGTCCCGTGGCCGCCGAGTCAATCGACATGGCGGTGTCCTCGATCGAGGAAAAACTGCTGACCAGTGGCCTGCGCGAAGTCGATTCGGGCTTCGTGGGCGAGCTGGTGATGCAGGAGCTGAAGCGGTTGGACAAGGTGGCGTATATCCGCTTTGCTTCGGTCTACAAGAACTTCGAAGACCTCAACGAATTCCAGGAAGCGATTGCCGAAGTGGGGCATGAGCGCAAGGGCCGCAAGGCGTCTTCCTGAGGCTTTTACTCCCCGTTTGGTTCCCCGTGCACGCTTGAGGCAGCTCAGGCGGGCGTAGCCACGTCCTGTTAACGTCCTCGCGGTGCTGCGCAATGACGCGGCGGGGAGGGGAGCATGGAAGGGACGAAGGTGCGCGCCCTGCGCGCTGATGTGGCGCGCGCCGGGGCGGTATCCAGCGGGTGGCCGTGCGGGTTCTCGCTGGTCGAGGTGCTGGTGGCCATGTGCGTGCTGGCAGTGGGCGTTCTCGGCGCCATCGCGACCCAGGCGGCCACCCTGCGCACGCGGCATGAGACGCGCCTGGCGTCGCAGGCCGTGGTGCTGGCGCAAGGCCTGGCGGACCAGATGCGCGCCAACCCGGCCATCTTTCACGGCACGGATGCCGACAACCCTTACCTCCAAATCGATTTCGACGCTGGTTCCGCTGGACAGGGCGGCGGCGCGGGAAGCGGTTCGGGCAGCGGGGCCGGGGCTGGCGCGGGCGGAGCGGCCAATGGCGCCGCCGTTGGGGCTTGTGCAGATGCGCCTTGCGATCCAGGCGCCGCAGCGGAAGCGGATGCTGCGGCCGTGGTGCAGTCCGTCGCCGCCGCCTTCCCTGGCGGCCGCATCGTCGTCTGCCGCGACACCATCCTGGCTGCCGGCCAAGTGCCGTGGGCGTGCACGCCGTCCGCTGGTGCGCCAGTCGTCATCAAGATCGGCTGGCTCGCCCGCAGCACCAGCAGCCGCACCGCGCCTGCTGCCGCGGCCCCGCGTCTCGTGCTCGCGGTCCCGGACGTGGGA
>NZ_SPVF01000146.1 GCF_004614185.1 Zemynaea arenosa
GCGGCCTGACACTGGCCGCGGGCGGGGCCACGGAGGCGTTCGAGCTGCTGGCCGTGCATGAAGTGGGGGTGCTGCTGTGCGGTCCGGGGGTAGGGAGTGTCTGCGGCAGCGGCTTCCTGGACCGGGTGCGGGATATGCATCCACTTGTGGTGCCGCTGGTGCTCGACGGCGGCGACGCCAATACCACCGCCACCCCGGACGCGCTGCAGGCGGCGCTGCGCGATGCGTTCGTCCGCTACGAGCGGGCGCGCGCGGCTGCGGGCCGCTAGGTCACCCGGCCGGTCTCAGGGCCGGGTGGGCCGACAATTCTTCGTACAGAAACGCTGACAGCACGCGGACGCGCTGCACCTGGCGCAGGTCCGCGTGCGTGAGCAGCCACACGGGCGTGTCCAGCGCCGAATCGGGGGCGGCCAGCGGTACCAGGTCCTCCAGTCCATTCGCCAGCAGTTGCAGCAGCATTCCCGCGCCCATCCCGCTACGCACTGCCGTCAGCATCCCGAGCAGGGTATCGATCACGAACACCTGGCGTTCCGGCGGCACGTGATCGTGCAGCCAGCGGGCCTGCTTCAGGTGGGCCAGCGAGTCGCCCGGCGCCACCCAGTCCAGTTGCGCCCAGTCGCGCGGGTCGATCCCCTGTTGCCGGGCGCGCTCGATGTAGGCGCGTGAAGCATAGGGCGCGGTGCGCAGGGTGCCGACGCGGCGGCCGACCAGCAGGTCCGGCACATGCGTGGCGGGGCGCAGCGCCAGGTCGGCCTCGCGGCGCGTGAGGTTCAGGAAGCCGTTGTTGACCACCACCTCCAGCTGGATGCCGGGGTGCAGGATGCGGAAGCGTACGAGCAGCGGCGCCAGCAGGCCATGCAGCAGGGTGTCCGTGGTGGTCAGGCGGATCGGGCCACTCAGCTCGGCGTTGCGGCCCGCCATGTGGCGCTGGACGGCGTCGATCTGTTCTGCCAGCGGGAGCATCAGCTCGCGCAGTTCCTCGCCTTCCTTGGTCAGCTGGTAGCCGGACTGGAAGCGGTCGAACAGGCGCACCTCCAGCTGTTCCTCCAGCCGCGCGAGGCGGCGCAGGATGGTGGAGTGGTCGACCGCGAAGCGGCGCGCGGCCGCGCCGACCGAGCCTTCCTCCGCCACGGCGGTGAAAAAGCGCAAGTCGTCCCAGTCCTGGTTCTGGGGCTCCTCCTTCTTCTGCATTTTTGCGGAATGGTTCGGCATATTGCCCAATGGTTGTGGATTTTTGCAGATGCTACCTTGGCGCTGTCTTCTTCACAAGCCGAGAGTCTTATGTACACCGTCTATACCGCTGATACGCCCAACGGGCGCAAGGTCACCATCGCCCTGGAAGAACTGGGGCTGCCGTATGAGCTGCACCATGTGGATTTGTCCGCGGGCGAGCAGCATACGCCGGAGTTTCTGGCGCTGAGTCCCAACGGGAAAATACCAGTGGTCGTGCGGCAGCGCGATGGGCACGCGATCTTCGAGTCCGGGGCGGTTCTCATCGAATTGGCGGACCAGGGCGGGTTCCTGCTGCCGTCGCACGGGGCGGCGCGGGACCGCGTGCTTTCGTGGCTGTTCCTGCAGGTGGGATCGGTGGGGCCGATGCTGGGGCAGGTGTGGTGGTTCCGGCATGGGGCAGCGGCGGCGAATCCGGATGCGCTGGCGCGGTATGACCGGGAGGCGCGGCGCTTGTATGGGGTGGTCGACCGGGAGCTTGCCCGGTCCGCGTTCCTCGGGAGCGATACGCTGAGCATTGCGGATATTGCGATGTATCCGTGGCTGGCCACCTACGAAGAATTGGGTATCGGGGTCGCCGAGTGGCCGCATGTGGTGCGCTGGCTGGCCTGGATGGCAGAGCGGCCTGCTGTGGTGCGCGGGTTGGCGCGCGCCCGTCCCGGGAGCGTTGCCCGATGAGCTCTGGCGCGGCGTGGGCGCTGCTGCTGGCGGCGAGCCTGGCGGAGGTGGTGATGGCGAGTGCACTCAAGGCGTCGGCAGGGTGGACGCGAGTGGGGCCGAGCGTGGCCGGCATCATCGCCGCTGCGGTCAGCGTGCTGCTGCTGACGCTTGCGTTGCGGCGGCTGCCAGTGGGCGTGGGGTATGCCGTGTGGACTGCGCTGGGCACTGCGGGCGTGCTCGCGGTGGGCGTGGCGGCTTATGGCGAGGCGCTCACGGGGTGGAAGATGTTCTACGTGGCGCTGATACTCGCCGGCGTGCTTGGACTGCGCTTGCAGATCACCGCTTGAGACCTTGCGCCCTCCGCGGCCGCGCGGCGGCCAGTCTGGCGGGGTGCGGCTGCGTGATGCGGTCTGCGCGGCAGCGCCAGGCGCGTGGCGGCGCCACATTCACTGATCACTGATTGAAACGAGAGTCACCATGAATTCTGCATTTCTGATTCTGTCCGCGTGTGCGGGCATGGTGCTGTCCGTGCAGGCGGCGGCGAACGCGCAACTGAGCCGCGCCTTGCGTAATCCGTTTGCGGCCACGGCGGCGCAGCTGGCGATCGGTGCGCTGCTGCTGGCTCTCGCTGCGGCTGGCGTAGGTGGACTGCCGGCGCTGGGGCGAGCAGGGGAGGTGCCGTGGTGGCATCTGCTGGGTGGACTGGCGAGTGCGTTGTATGTGCTGACCGGGATCGTGCTGTTCCCGCGCATCGGGGCGGTGACAGCGGTGGGCTTGTTCATCGCGGGGCAGATGTTTGCCTCGCTGGCGATCGACGTACTGGGCGTGCTGGGCATCGCGCGCCACGCCGTGAGCATGGGCATGGTCGCGGGCGGCCTGCTGGTGCTGGCCGGCGTCGCCGCCATCGTGCGTGGTCAGACCAAACGCGCCCCGGCCGGGCCAGGCGCTGGTGGCGCAGCCGTCCCGATGGACAAGCTGGTG
Source organism: Zemynaea arenosa (assembly GCF_004614185.1). Taxonomy (GTDB): domain Bacteria; phylum Pseudomonadota; class Gammaproteobacteria; order Burkholderiales; family Burkholderiaceae_D; genus Telluria; species Telluria arenosa. Next base: position 2,872 of record NZ_SPVF01000146.1, read on the forward strand.
GCCGGGCAGGGCGCTGGTGGCGCAGCCGTCGCGATGGAAAAGCCGGTGGCCGGGCAGAGCGCTGCTAGCGGGACGGTGCGGCCGATGTGGGTGTTGCTTGGGCTGGCGGCGGGGGCGGTGCTGCCGGTGCAGGGCGCGATCAATGCACTGCTGCGGGCGGAGCTCGGGGCGCCGCTGGCGGTGGGCGTGATCAGCTTTGCTGTGGCGGCGCTCGCAATGGCTGTGGTGCTGGTGGCGCTGCTCGCTGCGGGCAAAGCGCCGAAACCGGATTGCGGCGGGCTCAAGACGCTGCCGTGGTGGGGCTGGCTGGGTGGGCTGGCGGGCGCGTTCTACGTCACCACGGTGTTCGTCTCGATGCCCGTGATCGGCGCAGCCACCACCGTCAGCCTGACCGTCGCTGGCCAGCAGGTGGCGTCCGTGTTCGTGGATACCTACGGGTGGCTGCGGATGCCCCGGCAAAAGCTCGCGCCCACACGCCTGGCCGGCATCGCCGTGCTCCTGCTGGGTGTCGTCGTGCTCAAGGCCTTCGGCTGACCGGATGCGCTGCGATGGACGCGTGGCCGCTAGAACCGGCCGGTCAGGCGGGCGTGCAGGAGTTCGCGGTCGGTGCCCGGGTCAATGAGGTAGTCGATCTTGCCCGCCACGATGGTCGCCACCGGGACGCCATCGCGGAACAGGATGCGGTTGCCCGCCAGCGCGGGCACCTTATCGCCCGGCAGGATCGTCCCGCACAAGTTCAAGGGGTCGATGCCCGAGATGCATGCGAGCGCCCCATCCGGCGCCCGCCGACGTACCTCACGCAGCAAGGGAATCGCCTCCGGCAGCGCAAACTGTTCGCCCGAAAAGCCTGCCACGAAGCGCCCGCCGCGGATATCGCCGCGCGCCTCCAGCCGGTGCAGCACCGGCAGCAGCTCCCGCCACGAGGGCATCCACGCCGCCTCGCGCTCCAGCAACCGCCAGAACAGCACCCCATAACGCCGCAGCAGCGTCATGGCCACATACTCCAGCGTCTCCGGCGCCAGCCTGCGGCTCGCGCGCACGACCGCCGATCCAGCGCCAGGACGCGTGTCGCCCCGCGCATCCTGGGTTCCTGCAGGCGATTCGCTGCTGGCGCGCCGCACGAGCGCCCAGCGGCCTGCTTCCTCCATCGTCGGCCCCGAACCACGCCGCCGCTTGCGGTCATTGCTCGCGCGCTTGGCCGCAGGCAGCAGCATCGCCCGCAAGCCCGCAAAGCTGTCCGCGTTCACCAGCCCCGTGGACACCAGCTCCCCCAGCGCATTCTCCAGCTCCACTGGCAACAGCCGCACATCGAACTGCAGCTCATCGAAGAACATCGCCCCATGCCGCCGCAGCGCCTCCAGCACGTCGGCGGCCCGCGCCGACACCTCCGGCTCACCCGCAGGCGCGGGCAGCGCGTGCCACAAGGCCGTTTGTCGCCGCGGCAACAGCACGATCGGCGTCGCCCGCACCGGCCCACCATTGGCCGACCGCGGCGCCCCCACGCGCGTCCACACCACCTTGCCCGCCCGGCACAGCTCATCGAGCCAATAGCTCGAATAATCCCGCAGCCGCAGTGCCAGCAAATCGCTCTCCCATGCCCCCGCCGCCGCCTCGTAACCCTCCAGCTGCGCCAGCACCTGCGGCAGCGCGTCTTGCCCCTCCCACTGCGTCCCCGGCGCCAGATGCTGCCAGTCGAACAAAAAGCGCATGAAATCCTGCCGCTCGACCGGCTCGATCTCGCGCCGCAGCCGCTTGATGGTGTAGCGGTGGATGCGCGCCAGCAGATGCCGTTCGCACCACTCGTCCTCCTGTACGCCCGGCGTGAAGCGCCCGTGCATCACATAGCCTTCGCTCTGCAGCTGTGTGAGCGCGATGGTGGCCGTGGACTCGGGCAGCGCCAGTGCCCCCGCAATCGCGGCAAGAGGCTGCGGCCCGAAACCGGTCAGGCGCGCCCGCATGATCTCCACCAGCGCCGCATCCCGCATCCACGCTTCGCCCCCGTTGCCGCGATGGCTGTCCGGCACCACCAGTGCCGGCTTGGCGACCGCCTGCGGATAGGCCGCCTGCACGCAGTCCAGCCGCTCCAGCGCCACCCAGGCATCCAGCCCGTCCCTGGAGCGCAGCCTCGTCGCCCGCCCGGCCTGGGCCAGATCGGCAAGCCACCCCAGCCAGCCGCCCTCCCGCTCGGCCTCCGCCTGCGTGACGAGCGCCAGCGCCACCAGCGCCTCCTGCATCTCGTCCTCGCCGCGCGGATGCGGCCAGGCTTCTTCCGCCACGCCCGCGATGGCATCCGCATCGAGCGCGCCCATGTCGTCGGTGGACGCCGGGTCGGTCCAGCGCCGGTTCAGCACGGCCTGCGTGCGGCGCTCCTCCAGCGGGGCATCGTCCAGGAACGCATAGGGCCGCGCATTCAGGATCTCGGCCGCCAGGGGCGAGGGCGCGGGCAGGTCGCGCGCCAGCAGGCGCACCTTGCCCGCCTCGATGCGCCGCAGGAGCGCCAGCCAGCCCTCGCTGTCCATGGCCTCGTGCAGGCAGTCGTCCAGCGTCTGGTCCACTAGAGGATGACTGGGCAGCTCGCGCTCGCCGACCACGTTCTCCAGGCACGCCGCCTGGTCGGGGAACACCGCCGCCAGCAGATCGTCGCTCTTCATCCGCTGCAGCTGCGGCGCGACCTTGCGGCCACCCGTGAAGCGCGGCAGGGCCAGGGCCGTGGTGGCATTCCAGCGCCACCGCACGTTGAACATCGGCGCATCGAGCAGCGCCTGGATCAGGATGTGCTCCGCGGTCGCCGTATTCAGGTAGCGCCACACTTCGTCCAATGGAAAGCTGTGGCTCGTCGAAAGGGACAGAATGATCGCGTCCTCGGTGGCCGCCGCCTGCAGCTCGAAGTTGAAGCTGCGGCAGAAGCGCTTGCGCAGCGCCAGGCCCCAGGCGCGGTTGATACGGCTACCGAACGGCGCATGGATCACCAGCTGCATGCCGCCCGATTCGTCGAAGAAGCGCTCCATGACCAGGGTGTCCTGCGTCGGCAGGGCGCTCAATGCGTTGCGGGCGCGCGCGAGGTACTCGGCGATCTGGCGCGCCGCGTCTTCCTTCAGGCCGAGGTGTTCGTCGAGCCAGGCCACGGCCGCATCCAGCGCCGCCTCGCCGTCGCCATCCGGTGCCGATGCCAGTGCCCGCTCGACTTCCGCGCGCAGCCGCGCCACGCCGGTGGACAGTTCCGCGCTGCGCCCCGGCGCCTCGCCCAGCCAGAACGGGATGCTGGGCGCGGCACCATGTGCGTCCTCGACCCGCACCTTGCCCGCATCCACGCGCAGGATGCGGTAGCTCGTATTCCCGAGCTGGAAGACGTCGCCCGCCATGCTCTCGACCGCGAAGTCCTCGTTCACTGTGCCGACCGAATGGCCCTGCGGCTCCAGCAGCACTGTGTAGTCCGTGTTATCGGGGATGGTGCCGCCGGAGGTCACCGCCGCCATCTTGCCGCCGCGCCGCCCGCGGATGCTGCGGGTGGCCGCGTCCCGATGGATGTAGGCGCCGCGCACGCCGTTGCGGGTGGTGTAGCCCTCGGCCAGCATGCGCAGGATGGCGTCGAAGCGCTCGCGCTCCAGCTGCGCGTACGGGTAGGCGCGCCGTACCAGCGCAAACAGCTCGTCCTCGCCCCATTCGCGGCAGGACGCCTCCGCCACGATCTGCTGCGCCAGCACGTCCAGCGGCGCGCGCGGAATGTGCAGCACATCGAGTTCGCCGCGCCGCACGCAGTCCAGCAGGGCCGCGCATTCGATCAGGTCATCGCGCGAGGTCGGGAACAAGCGGCCCTTGGGCGTGCCGCCCACGTGGTGGCCCGAGCGCCCCACGCGCTGCAAGAAGGCCGCGATATTGCGCGGCGAGCCGACCTGGCACACCAGCTCCACGTCGCCGATGTCGATGCCCAGTTCGAGCGAAGCGGTCGCGATCAGCACGCGCAGTTCACCCGCCTTGAGGCGCTGTTCGGCCGCGAGGCGGAATTCCTTGGCCAGGCTGCCGTGGTGCGCGGCCACGTGCTCGGGGCCGAGCCGGTCGCCGAGGTGGCGCGCCACCCGTTCCGCCATGCGGCGGGTGTTCACGAAAATAAGCGTGGTGCTGTGCATGGCCACCAGTTCGGCCATGCGGTCGTACACGCGCTCCCAGACTTCGTTCGGCATCACGGCTTCCAGCGGCACCGGCGGCAGCTCCAGCGCCAGGTCGCGGGCGCGTATGTGGCCAACATCGACCACGTCGCAGGTGCTGTTGCCGCCGGCCAGGAAGTCCGCGACCAGCGACAGCGGCTTCTGGGTGGCCGAGAGGCCGACGCGCACCGGCTTGTGGATGCACAGCGCGTCCAGCCGCTCCAGGCTGAGGGCCAGGTGGCTGCCACGCTTGCTGCCCGCCACGGCGTGGATTTCGTCGACGATCACGGTGCGCACGCTGGCCAGCATGGCGCGGCCGCTGTCGGAGCCGAGCAGCACGTACAGCGATTCGGGCGTGGTCACCAGGATGTGCGGCGGGCGGCGGCGCATGGCGTTGCGCTCGGCCTGCGAGGTGTCGCCGGTTCGTACGGCCGCTCGAATGCCATGCGCGGGCAGGCCCATGGCCGCGAGCTGGCGGCCGATGCCCTCCAGTGGCGCCTCCAGGTTGACGTGGATGTCGTTGGAAAGTGCCTTGAGCGGCGAGACGTACAGCACCTGCGTCTCGTCGGGCAGCGGTCCGGCGCTGCTTTCGCGGACCAGGGCATCGATGGCGGCCAGGAATGCAGTCAGCGTCTTGCCCGAACCGGTGGGCGCGGCCACCAGCGTGGGGCGGCCCGACTGGATCAGCGGCCAGGCGCGCAGCTGCGCCTCGGTGGCGGCCGGGAAGGCCGCACCGAACCAGGCCGCGACGGCGGGATGGAACTCATGTTCCTGCCGCGGGCGGTCGAGGGGAACGCGCTTGTTCATTGCTCGTCAAATGGGGGCGAAAGCCGCGATACCAAGGCTGTGGTGGCCCTGGTGAACCCGATGATAGCAGTCCCCGGTGTATAGTCCGCCCTTATGGAACTGCTCTTTCTCGGCACCTCATCGGGTACTCCCAGCAAGTCGCGCAACGTCTCCGGCCTGGCCCTGCGCACGGGCGGGGGCGGGCATTGGGCGTTGATCGACTGCGGGGAGGGCACGCAGCACCGCATCCTGCACACGCCGCTGTCGCTGATCGGGTTGCGCGCGGTGTTCATCACGCACCTGCACGGGGACCATGTGTATGGCCTCCCCGGGCTGCTGGAAAGCGCGGGCATGCTCAATCGCACGGAGCCGCTGTACCTCGTCGGCCCGCCGGGGCTCAAGCGCCTGCTCGACGCGATCATCGGCGCGGCGGACGATGGGCTGCCGTATCCGCTGGTGATGATCGACGTCGAGAACGTGCACAATCACGCGCCGCTGGCGGCCTTCCACGTGGAGTCGTGCCCGCTGTCGCACCGGGTGCCGTCGTATGCGTACAGCTTCACGGAGCGGGAGGTGGAGCGCAAGCTGGATAAGGAGAAGCTACTGGCCGCGGGGGTGCCGTCGGGGCCCGTGTGGGGGCGCATCCAGGCCGGCGAGGACGTGGCGCTGGAGGATGGGCGCACGCTGGCCGCGCGCGACTTCCTGCTCACGCCACGGGCGCACCGCAAGATCATCGTGGGCGGCGACAACGACATGCCGTCCCTGATCGCACCGCTGGCGGAGGGCGCGCAGGTGCTGGTGCACGAGGCCACGTACACCGAGGCGGTCCTGCGCAAGGTCGGGCCGGAGCCGCAGCACAGCAGCGCGGCCATGACGGCGGCCTTTGCGCAGGAGGCGGGGATACCGAATCTGGTGCTGACCCATTTCAGCCCGCGCTACCAGGGGCGGGAAGGGCCCTTGTCGATGGCGGCGCTGGAGGAAGAGGCGCGCACGCACTATCACGGGCGCCTGTTCCTGGCCGAGGATTTCGCCCGCTATGAGCTGGGGCGGAACGGGGAGCTGGAGCCCGCGGGAGACGCACGAGCTTCGCGCGCTGCGCCCCCGCAGGCCGCGGGCACCGGGACGGCGTGAGGTGCGGCACGGGCCGGATGCGCTCGCACATGCACGTCCGGCAGCACGTGGCAGGGCTGAGGGTGGGATGCTCGCGGTGGCGCGGAGCGAGGCAGGCCCGGTCAGGCCAGCCGGTGGCCGCTCAGTGAATCGTGCGGCGGCGCCGTTCCCCGCCGGAGCGGCGGTCTTCGGTCGGAATGAAGCGCGGGGCCTGGCGCAGCAGGTCCGGGTACATGTCCCCGATCTCGCGCGCGGCGCTCTGCAGGCCGGGATCGTTCTGGTCCAGCGCGAACTGGATCAGGATCTCGGTGGCGATCGACTTGCCAGTGATATCCATCTCGCGGAAGCATTCGCGCACCGAATAGTTGAGGCGCTCATCCGTCATCGACAGGATGAGCTTACACAAGCCCCGGCTCGACGCGGCGAACGGGCTGGCGTGGATCTGTTCCAGGGCGGACTGGTAAGGCGTCATAGGTTGGTCTCCCGAGCAGGCCGATCATACTGGGGTCGCGGCGAAGGCGGCGCACAGATGGCCTGACCCGGCGCACGGGCTATTTGTGGATGCGGTTGTGGATGTCGCCCAGGGCCATCAGCGCGGCGCTGGAGAAGAATGCGTGGCAGTCCGCCACCATCTCGCCGGAGATGATCACCGGATCGGTGGCCACCCATTTCTTCGCTTCCTCGATGTCCGTGGTGGCGAACACGAAGATGCCGCGCAGCCCGTCCACGCCGTCCAGCGGGCCGGCCATCACCAGCTTCTTCTCCTTGCCCAGCCGTTCCATGTTGGCGAAGTGGCCCTTGAACATCTGGTCGCGCGCCGGACCGTCCGGAACGCGCTTGGGGCCCGTCTTCAGGATCACCATGACATAGCCGCGCAGGCCCTTCTCGTTGGCGCCGAGGGATTTGGCGAGTTCGGCGTCGTAGGCCGGGGCTGCGGCGGCCGGCACCGGGGAGATGGCAGGAGCGGTGGTCTGCGCGCTCGCAGGGCCGGTGGCGGCGGCCAGCAGGATGACGGAAATCAGTTTTTCATGGCGACAGTCCTCGTGACACGGCGGTGGCTTGCCATTCTGCTCATTTCGCCCGCTGAAGGCAAATCTGGATGTTTTGATCCACCTCAAGGAGCCCCCAGCGACGATGGGGACATTATCTGCGTCAGCACAACGCTTCCGGGGAGCCTGACATGACGCAAATGATGAAAGCTGCAGTGGTGCACGCCTTTGGCCAGCCGCTGCAAATCGAAGAGGTGCCTGTGCCCGCCGTGCCGCCGGGGCAGGTGCTGGTCAAGATCGAAGCCTGTGGCGTGTGCCACACGGACCTGCACGCCGCCAACGGCGACTGGCCGGTCAAGCCGGTACTGCCTTTCATTCCGGGACACGAGGGCGTGGGCTACGTGGCCGCCGTCGGCGCGGGCGTGACCATGCTGAAGGAAGGCGACCGGGTCGGCGTGCCCTGGCTGCACACCGCCTGCGGCCACTGCGAACATTGCATCACCGGCTGGGAGACCCTGTGCGGCAGCCAGCAGATGACTGGTTACACCGTGAACGGCGGTTTCGCGGAATACGTGCTTGCCGATCCGGCCTACGTGGGCCATTTGCCCTCGACGCTCGAATTTGCGGCGGCCGCGCCGGTGCTGTGCGCGGGCGTGACCGTCTACAAGGGGCTCAAGGTCCTGGACTGCAAGCCGGGCGACTGGATCGCAGTCTCGGGCATCGGAGGGCTCGGCCATATGGCAGTACAGTACGCGAAGGCGATGGGCTTCCATGTGGTGGCGGTGGATGTGGCGGACAGCAAGCTGGTCCTGGCCACCGCGCTCGGTGCCGACCTGACGATCAATGCGGCCGTCACCGATCCGGTAGCCACGCTGCAGGCAGCCATCGGTGGGGCGCATGGGGTGCTGGTGACGGCGGTATCGCGCACCGCGTTCAGCCAGGGTGTCGGCATGCTGCACAAGCGCGGCACCATGAGCCTGGTCGGGCTGCCGCCGGGTGGCTTCGAACTGCCGATCTTCGATGTCGTCCTGAACGCCAAGACGGTGCGCGGCTCGATCGTCGGGACCCGTGAGGACCTGGCCGAGGCGCTGATGTTCGCGGGCGAGGGCAAGGTCAAGGCACACTACTCGACGGACCGGCTGGACAACATCAACGGCATCTTCAGCGCGATGCGCGAGGGGAGCATCGACGGGCGGGTGGTGATGCAGATGTAGATCAGGAGAGCGGGCCGGTAGAATGGCGCCTTTCCTGTACATCTTCCGACCGTGACTGACGCTGTCATCGACTTCGCCACGCCCGCCGACCTGCCTGAGCTGATGCGCCTCGAGCGCTCCGGCTTCGCAAGCGCAATCCAGGAAACGGAGGATGTCTTTGCGGGCCGGCTGCATGCCTTTCCGGACGGCTGCCGGGTGCTCCGGGTCGCAGGCGATGCTGCCGGCGGCCGCCTCGGAGGCTACCTGTGCGCCGAGGTGTGGCGGTACGCCGAGCAGGTCGACCCGCGCCGTTTTGCCCGCAACCACAGTGCGCTGGCGGCGCACGACCCGGGCGGCGACGAACTGTATGTGTCCTCGATGGTGGTCGATCCGGCGCTGCGCGGCGGCGGCTGGGGCGCGCGCCTGTTCACGACCGTGCTGCAAGACATGCGCGAATGCCTTCCGCAGCTGCGCAGCGCGATCCTGATCGTGCATCCCGAGTGGACTGGCGCCCGCCGCATCTACACGGCCGCCGGTTTCGTGGAGGTGGCCGAGTTGCAGGAGTATTTTGCCGGAAGCGCCCCCGCTATCGTGATGCGCTGTGCCTTGCGCTGATGCGCGGCGCCATCATGACTTGAGCCGCAGCCACGCGGCGGTCCCCGAATTGCGGCCGCCGCGCAGCGTCGCTCACTCTTCGTGATGATGCTTCTCGTATTCGTCCGCCTCGGCCTTGGTCTTGTGAACGATGCCGTCCGGGTGCTCGGGCGGGGTGTAGAGGGTATAGAGACGCAGGGGTTCGGTCTGTGATTTATTGATGACGTTATGCTCGGTCCCGGCCGGGATCACGACGGCGGTGCCGTCTTCCAGCGGGTGCTCCTCGCCATCGAGGATCGCCACCCCCTGGCCCTGTTCGACGCGGATGAACTGGTCGTGGCCCGTGTGGTGTTCCATGCCGATTTCCTCGCCAGGCTGCAGCGTCATGATCACGAGCTGGCTGCGCTGGGTGGTGTACAGGACCTCGCGGAAGTTGTTCCCGGCGAGTGTTTTCTCTTCGATATTGATGCTGTATCCGGACATGTTGTTCTCCTTGTACGTTGCACGATCGTCCCAACAAGCATAGCGCAGATGCGGTAAATTAGCCGTATGTGCGTGAACTACATCCCCCCTCATCCCGAGCTGCTGGACACCGTCATGGGCGTCCTGATCGACCTGGCCGACCTGGAAGGCGGCGCGTGGAAGGCCGAGACCTGGAAGGACTACCTGGCGCCCATCGTGCGCCGCGGCGAGGATGGCGGGCGTGAAGGCCTGGTTGCCAGCTACGGCATGGTCCCGCGCAAGCGCATCCCGCCTCACGTGCGCCCATTCGACACCATGAACGCGCGCAGTGAAACCGTGGGCCAGCTGCGTTCCTATTCGGGCGCGTGGAAGAAGGGCCAGTTCTGCCTCGTCCCGATGACGGCCTTCTACGAGCCGTGCTACGAAAGCGGGAAAGCGATCCGCTGGGGCATCGGCATGTCCGACCAGTCGCTGTTCGCGGTGGCGGGCCTGTGGCGCGAGTGGGAGGGCGAGGACGGCAGGATCGAACACTCCTTCACCCAGCTCACCATGAACGCGGACGAGCATCCGCTGATGAAGCGTTTCCACAAGCCGGGCGATGAAAAGCGCTCGCTGGTGATCGTGCCGCAGAATGAGTGGGACGACTGGCTGAACGTGCGCGACCCGGAGGAGGCGCGCAGCTTCATCCGCCACTATCCGCATGACTTGATGACGTCGTGGGCCTTCCCGGTCCCGCCGCGCAAGCCAAAAGCGGCCACTCTGGCGCCTGAGTCGGAGTCCAGGGCCGACGAGCCCCAGCCCGCGCCGCAGATCCAGCTGGATCTTTAAAGACTCTAGAGCCTCTCCGCCTTGGGCCGCACCAGCGCGGCCACCGCCTGCAGGAAGGCGGCCGGCTGCAGCGGCTTGACCAGGTAATCATTGAAGCCGGCCCGCTTGGCCTGGACCCGGTCGTTCTCGCGCGCGTAGGCCGAGAGGGCGATCGCGGGCAGCGCCGCAATACGCTCGTCCGCATGGGCACGAATGCGGCGCACCATCTCCAGGCCATCGATGTCTGGCATGGCGATGTCGCTGACCAGCAGGTCCGGCAGCCGGTGCTCCAGCATGGCCAATGCCTCCGGCGCACTGCGGGCCGTGCTCACGCGCGCGCCCGCGGTGGCCAGCACCTGCTCGACCACGGCCAGCGAATCCGGCTCGTCGTCCACCACCAGGATCGACACACCATTGAGCACCGCGGGCTGGATGCCGCCGCTCTGCAGGAAGTCCTGGCGCGGGCGGGGCGGACCGGCGGGGCTACGTTGTGGCATGTCGGCCTGTAGCGGCAGGCGCACGATGAAGGCCGATCCGCGGTTCTCGCCTTCGCTTTCCGCCTCGATGGTCCCGCCATGCAGTTCCACCAGTTGCTCGGCGATGGACAGGCCCAGGCCCAGCCCCGCATGGCGCCGGGTGGACGAGGAATCGGCCTGGCGGAAGCGGTCGAACACGTGGGGCAGGAAGTCCGGGGCGATGCCGATCCCCGTGTCCCGCACCGCAATGCGCACGTTGCTGCCGTCACGCGACAGGTCCACAGAAACGTGCCCGCCATTGGGCGTGAATTTGACCGCGTTGGCCAGCAGGTTCCACATCACCTGCTGCATGCGGTTACCGTCGCCCAGCACCGGCCCGGCGGTGGAATCGAGCCGCGTATCGAGGGTGATCTGCTTGGCCAGCGCCGCCGGGCGCACCGTCTCCACGGCCGCGTGGATGAAGCTCGCGGGCCAGATGCGCTCCGTCTCCAGCTGCACCTTGCCGGAGACGATCTTGCTCATATCGAGCAGGTCTTCAATCAGGCTCGCCTGGGCGCGGGCATTGCGTTCGATGGTCTGGAGGCCGCGCCGCAGGGTGGCGTCGTCGCGCGGGCCGTGCATCAGGATCTGGGCCCAGCCGAGAATCGCGTTGAGCGGGGTCCGCAGCTCGTGCGACAGGGTGGCCAGGAACTCGTCCTTCATGTCGCTCACGCGCTCGGCCTCCACGCGCGCTTCCTGCTCGTTGCGGTACAGCTCCTCGCGCTCGTGGGCGATGGCGATGGTGGCCTCGGTGAGGCGTGAATGCATCTCCAGCCGCCCCTCGTAGATGGATGCCATCACGGCCACCGCCATGAAGCTGACCACGGCCACCGCCACCAGCAGGGCCAGGTGATTGAGGTTGAACTGGCCAGTGGCCGCGCGGCAGATCGAGCCTACAGGGAAGTTGGCGGCCGCCATGCCGGTGTAATGCATGCCTGCGATGGCGCCACCCAGGATCAGCGCCGCCAGCGCGCTGGCCAGCCAGCCGTAGGGCATTTCGGGCCGCAGCTTGAGCGCCACCCACAGCCCGCCCGCCGACGCCACGATGGCGATCAGGATGGACAGCGCGAACAGGGACGGGGTGAAGAAGATCGGCGGGTCCATGCGCAGCGCCAGCATGCCGCTGTAGTGCATCAGGTTGATGCCGCAGCCGAGCAGCAGGGCGCTCCAGCCGAGCCGCCGGGTGGAGATCACCGGGTGCCGCAGCTGCCATAGTGCGCCTGTGGATACGCCTACCGGCAGCATCCAGGAGACCACTGTGATCTCGAGGTCATAGCCGAGCGGGATCGGCAGCTTGAAGGCCAGCATGCCGATGAAGTGCATGGCCCATACGCCACTGCCCATGGCGAACCCGCCGCCGAGAGCCCACAGGCGCGCGGCCAGCCCGTGCGACTGGCGCAGGCGCCCGACCAGGGTGAGCGCCGTGTACGACGCCAGCACCGCGACCACCAGCGACACCACCACCAGCTCGAACTGATAATGGCCTTCCAGCACGGCCGGAGGCGCGCTGGCGGGGAAGGTCAGGAGCGGCTGGGACTGGGTCATGTCGCCTTATTGTGTGCCAAGCTGTGCACCCTGTGGGGCACGATTGGCTGGAACTCTGCCGTCAGGCCGCGGCAAAGACGGCCGCAATGGCCGAGGTGTCTTTACGCAGGATCGATTCGTTGAACATCAGCCGCAGCTTCCCATCGGTGATCGGCTGGATGCGGATATTGGCCTGCTTGAGGCGTTCGGCGAGGCCCGCCTGGCGCTGGGGTGGCACATCCACGAAGGCGATGTTGCTGGCGTGGGGCACGCGGCGCACCGTGTAGCCAGGCGTCTTCTCCAGCGCCTGCAGCAAGCGTTCGCCGGCCGCGCGCACGCTCGCGTAGCGCTGCTCGATGCCGTCCAGCGCCGCCAGCGCGGGCAGGGCGGCCTGCCAGCCGTGGTAGATGGTGCCGCCGAACAGGTGGCGCAGCGCGCGCGCCCTGGTCATTGCGGTCTTGGAGCCAGCCAGGATGGCGCCGAAGGGCGCGCCCAGGTATTTGTAGAGCGAGACGTAGACCGTGTCGAACGGTTCGCAGTAATCCCTGACGGCGAAGCCCGGGCTCCCGCTCATGAGCAGCAGGCGGGCGCCGTCCAGGTGCAGCGGGATTTTTTTGGCGCGGGCCAGCTGGGCGATCTCGCCGACCAGCGCCGGCGGAAGGGTTTCGCCTTCGGCGCGGCGCACCGGGCTTTCCAGCGCGATGGCGCCGACCTGGATCGGGTAGGGGCCCAGCTCCGCGCGGTCGATAGCGTCCTTGATCTCGGCGAGCGTGGGGGCGGCGCGGCCGGGTGCCAGCGGCACCAGATTGATGCCGCTGAGGGTCGTCACGGTGTCGCTCTCGTCGCGGTAGATATGGCTCTCCTGCTGCACCAGCGCATGCCGTGCCTCTCCGCACAGGATCCGCAGGGCGACGTGGTTGGCCAGCGTCCCGGTGGGCATGAAGACCGCGTCTTCCTTGCCCAGCAGCTGGGCGAAGCGGTTTTCCAGTTCGGTGACGGCACCGCCTTTCAGGTAGCCGTCATTCGGCTTGGGATGGCGGTCGAGCAGGGCCTGCAGCCGGGTGCCTTCGGTGGCGCCGTCCTGCGGCAAGGCGTCGCCGGAGAGGACCACCATCTGGTCCAGCGGGCCGGCGGGCGCGGATGGTGCCGCTGGTGCGGGGGCGCTGGCGGGCGCGCCGCCGTAGTTCTGCGCGAGGGCTGAGGTGCCCAGAGTGAGGGGCAGGGCGGAGCCGAGGAACTGGCGGCGGTTGAAGGTCATGCATACCTCGCGGTGTTTGAATGCCAAACGGATGAGCCGAGTATAGCGAAGCCCACCTACTCCGCAAAGCTTTGCGCGGCCAGGTTGCGCAGCCACTGATTGGCGCTATCGGCGTTGTACCGGCGGTGCCAGAAGATGCTGGTCTTGAGCGTCGGCAGGCGCAGGGGCGGGGCTGTGTAAGCGAGGTCGAAGTGCGCGGCGGCGCTGCGCGCCAGCTTCTCAGGCGCCACCACGACCATGTCGCTGCTGGCCAGCAGGTAGGGCACGGAGGTGAAGTGCGGGACGCGGCAGGCGTGCGCGGTATCGACACCGGCCTTGCGCAGGCGGTCGTTGACGTCGTCGTAGGGGCTCTCGTGCATATCGACGATGAGGTGGCGGGCCTTGAGGTAGTCCTCCAGGGTGACCTTGCGTTTGCGGGCGAAGGCATGGTCCCGCCCGAACAGCAATACGAAGGGCTGGGTGAACAGGCGGCGGTGGAACAGGCTCTCCGGAACGTCCGTGAAGGCGCCGATGGCCAGGTCCACCTCGCCCGTCTCCAGCGCGCGCTGCCAGTCGATGGCGCCGATGCGCACGGAGCCCAACTTGGCCTGCGGCGCGGCCTGCGCGCACAATTCCACCAGGCGGGGCATGAAGTGGATTTCGCCCACGTCCGTCAGTGCCAGCGTGAAGTGGCGGGTGCTGGTGGCGGGGTCGAAGCCCGTCTGCGGGTTCAGCGCCAGGCGCGCGTTCTGCAGGCAGGCCGCTACCGGCTCGGCGATCTGCTGGGCCAGGGGCGTCGGCATCATGCCCGCGCTGGTGCGCACGAACAGGTCGTCGGCCAGCAGCTTGCGCAGGCGGCCCAGGGCATTGCTCACGGTGGGCTGGGGCAGGCCCAGCTTGCGCGCCACCACGGACACATGCCGCTCCAAGAACACTTCGTGGAACACCACCAGCAGGTTCAAGTCGATGTCGGCAGGTTCGCGCATTATTGACCTTCTAAATGGATTGCATTCTCGTATTGATATTCTAAAGGACGTACACTGCCGGGATCAGAAAACCAGGAGATTTCCGTGAACGACACCGACGACCGCTATATTTCCGGCTGGGGCAACGAATTCGCCACCGAGGCGCTACCCGGTGCGCTGCCCGTCGGCCAGAACTCGCCGCAGCGTGCCCCGTACGGCCTGTACCCGGAGCAGATTTCGGGTACCGCCTTCACCGCGCCGCGCAGCCACAATCGCCGCAGCTGGATGTACCGTATCCGCCCGGGCGCGGTGCACAAGCCGTTCCAGCTGGTCGACGCGCCCGCGCTGGTGTCGGACTTCTCGACCGTCCCGCCCACGCCGCCCAACCAGCTGCGCTGGAATCCGCTGCCCATGCCGCAGGCGGACACCGACTTCATCGACGGCTGGGTGACCATGGCGGGCAATGGCTCGCCTGACGCGCAGACCGGCTGCGCCATCCATCTGTATGCGGCCAACCGCTCGATGGAAGGACGTTTCTTCTATACCGCCGACGGCGAGCTGCTGGTGGTTCCGCAGGAAGGGCGCCTGCGGATCGACACCGAGATGGGGCGGCTCGATGTGGAGCCGCAGGAGATCGCTGTGATCCCGCGCGGCGTGCGCTTCCGCGTGGCGCTGCCGGACGGGCAGGCGCGCGGCTATATCTGCGAGAACTTCGGCGCGCTGCTGCGGGTGCCGGATCTGGGCGTGATCGGCTCCAACGGCCTGGCCAACCCGCGCGACTTCCTCTCGCCGCGCGCCCGGTACGAAGACGAAGAGGGTGACTTCGAACTGCTGGCCAAGTTCGGCGGCCGCCTGTGGAGCGCCCCGATCGGGCATTCGCCGCTGGACGTGGTGGCCTGGCATGGCAACTACGCACCGTACAAGTACGACCTGCTGCGCTTCAACACCATCGGCTCGATCAGCTATGACCACCCGGATCCGTCGATCTTCCTGGTCCTGCACGCGCCGTCCAACACGCCGGGCGTGGACTCGCTGGACTTCGTGATCTTCCCCCCGCGCTGGCTGGCGGCGGAGAACACCTTCCGCCCGCCCTGGTTCCACCGCAACGTGGCGAGTGAATTCATGGGCCTCATCTACGGTGCCTATGACGCCAAGGCCGAGGGCTTCGTCCCCGGCGGCGCCAGCCTGCACAACTGCATGTCCGGCCACGGGCCGGATGGCGAGACTTTCGAAAAGGCCTCCCGTTCCGACACCAGCAAGCCGCACAAGGTGGCGGACACCATGGCCTTCATGTTCGAGACCTCCGCGGTGATCCGGCCGACGCAATATGCATTGGAGACCTCGCAGCTGCAGGCCGAGTACTTCCAGTGCTGGCAGACCTTGCGGAAGAATTTCGACCCGCAGCAGAAATAGTTGGAACTTTCCGGCGGGGCTGGCGCAATACAGTCAGACCCGCCGGACCATCGAGTACCGGCGGCCGAACAAAAACAATTCGACCGCTTATGTCCACGACTCCCTCGTTCGGGCGACGCACGCTCGTCGCCACCGCCTGCGCGCTGTTCTGCGCCCAGGTCCATGCCCAGACCACGTTCGCTTCGGCGTCCGCCGCCGCACCCGCCGCGCCCCCGGCCAAGACAGCCGACGCACCGCCCATGGCCACCGTGCAGGTGAACAGCAGCGCCGACAAGTATGACGCTCGCCGCGACGACACGGCCACCAAGATCGTCGTCACCTCCGAGGAGATCCTCAAGCACGGCGACACGGCGCTGGCCGATGTGCTCAAACGCCAGCCCGGCGTGACCGTCAGCGGCGGCAACGCGGGCCGAGGCGGCGGCGAGATCCGCATGCGGGGGCTGGGCAACGGTTATACCCAGGTGCTGCTCAATGGCGAACCGGCGCCGCCGGGCTTTTCGCTCGATTCGCTCAGCCCCGAGATGGTGGAGCGCATCGAGATCGTGCGCGCGGCGACGGCCGAATTCAGCACCCAGGCCATCGCGGGCACCATCAACATCGTGCTGAAAAAGGCCGTGAAGGTGGCGCAGCGCGAGCTCAAGACCAGCCTGTCCGGCGCGGGCAACTTCATCTCGCCCGCTTTCAACGTGCAGGTCTCGGACAAGGTTGAGAAGATGTCGTACTCGGTGGCGGTGAACGGCAATGTGGGCCGCTTCCACCAGTACGGCTACCAGACCGACGAAGCCTTCGACCCCAGTGGCGCGCAGACCCTGTTGCGCCGGGCGGTACGCTACAACGAGGGCCCGTTCGCGAACCTGAGCATCTCGCCGCGCGTGAACTGGACCCTGCCCAGCGGCGATACGCTGACCTCCCAGACCTTCCTGAGCGTGAACGGCGTGCGCCCCGACAGCGACACCCGCTGGACGGCCACCACCGGGCCGCTGCCGCAATATGCATCGGACACCACCAGCCTGCGCAACCTGGTGAGCACCGCCCGCACGGACCTGAACTGGGTCCACAAGTTCGAGGGCGGCGGCAAGCTCGATACCAAGTTTGGTCTCAATGCCTTCAACCGCAACAACGACTTCCACCAGTTTGCCTATAACGGCTTGGAGGAACTGACGCTGGACGAAATCACCCCGTCCAGTGCCCACGAACGCGGCTTCACCTGGACCGGCAAGTACAGCGCGCCCTTTGCCGAGAACCACACCCTGGCCATCGGCTGGGACGGTGCCGCCGCCCGTCGCCACGAGGAGCGCGCCCAGCTGGGCGAGCCGATTCCGGGCTATGAGCCGAACCAGCTGCACCAGATCTTCGACGCCAACTCCGCGCGCCTGGCGTTATTCGCGCAGGACGAATGGAACGTCACGCCCAAGTGGTCGGTCTACTTCGGCCTGCGCTGGGAAGGGCTGCGCACCACCAGCGAGGGCAATGACTTCGAGGGGATGCGCAACCAGTCGAGCGTCCTGAGTCCCCTGTTCCAGACGCTGTGGAAGCTCCCCAATTCGAAGAACGACCAGGTCCGTTTTGCGCTCACCCGGACCTACAAGGCGCCCGACCTGGACCGCCTGATTCCGCGCCGGAACACCACCACCAACAACGGTCCCACCACCCCGGACATCATGGGCAACCCGGACCTGAAGCCGGAACTCGCCTGGGGTATCGACACCTCGTATGAGCACTACTTCGGCGAAGGCGCGATGCTCAGCGCCTCCGCCTACGCGCGCCGGATCGACGACTACACCCGGCGCGATGTGCGCCAGATCGGCAGCCGCTGGGTGCAGTTGCCGGTGAACGACGGCAGCGCCGAAGCGCACGGCTTCGAACTGGAAGCCAAATTCCCGCTCCAGCTGTTCTACAAGGAGGCTCCGGCGCTGGACCTGCGCGCCAACCTGGCGCGCAACTGGTCGCACGTGGATGGCGTGCCGGGACCGGACAACCGCCTCGCGGACCAGGTGCCGCTGTCCGCCAACTTCGGTGTGGACTGGAAGGCCAGCGCCGCGTGGACCGTGGGCGGCAGTTTCGCCTTCAAGACGGGCGGGCTGCAGCGGGTGTCCGACGTGGCCTACTCGTATGCGACCGTGAAGCGGGACCTGGACCTGTACGCGCTGTGGAAGGCCACGCCCAAGGTGCAGCTGCGCTTCTCGGTCCTCAACGCGCTGGCGCAGCCGTTCACCAATATCGACCTGTATGACACCGGGGCGGCGCGCCTGCGGTACACGCGCGAGTCGCCGGTGACGCCGCTGTACCGCATCGCCCTCGAAATGAAGCTGTGATTCCGGGCCCCAGCCTGTGAGGCCGCGTAAGGCCACGCGTGCGGCCATGTGCCATTGTCGGCTCGTCATTCCATCGAGCTTACGGAGGCCATCATGGCAACACGTGAACGCAAGGACGTCTACAAACTCCCGGCGGGCGACCGCACGCTGTACTGGTACGGGCGCGCCATCACGGCGCTGCGCGCCCGCGCCACGACCGAGCCGACCAGCTGGCGCTACCAGGCCGCGATCCACGGCTTTGACGCGGCCAGCCCCTTCTGGGCCGGTGCCGGCACGCTGCCGCCGTCCACGGAGCGCAGCCGGTTCTGGGACCAGTGCCAGCACGGCACCTGGTACTTCCTCCCGTGGCACCGGATGTACCTCGCGTACTTCGAACAGATCGTGCTGCAGACGATCGTCAGCCTGGGCGGGCCGTCGACGTGGGCGCTCCCGTTCTGGAACTACAGCGACACCACCAATCCGGCGGCGCTGACCATGCCCCCGGCATTCACGTCCGGCACGCCCGCCAGCAATCCGCTGCAGATGCCCGCGGCCGGCGGCCTGCCGGGGCGCGTCAATACGGTGCTGCAGGCGCGCGACGTGTCCCTCACCAATGCGCTGGCGAGCCGCGTCTTCGTCGGCATGTACACGGGCGGGTCGACCGGCTTCGGTGGCGTGATCACGGGCTTCAACCACCTGGGCAACGGGCATGGGCTGGTGGAGTACACCCCGCACGACTTCGTGCATGCCGACATCGGCGGGGCCATGAACGATGTGGCGACAGCGGCGCTGGACCCGATCTTCTGGCTGCACCACGCAAACATCGACCGCCTGTGGCAGGTGTGGCTGAACCAGGGCGGCCGCTCCAATCCCACCGACAGCCGCTGGCTCACGCAGCCCTTCAGCTTCCACGACAGCCGCCGCAACGTGGTGACGCTGACGCCCGCGCAAGTGATGAACACGACCCTGATCCTCGGCGGCTACACCTACCAGGGTGTACATCCGGTGGCCGGAGAGGGCGTGGAGGAGGGACTGGCGCGCGAGGAACGGGAACCGGTGCACTGCGGGAGCACCACGGGGCCGATCCATCTCGAAGGCCAGGCGGAGGAACTGACCTTCCACTTCAACCCGGGCATGGACGCGCCGTACCGGGACGATGCGGATGCGTGGCTGAACTTCGAGGCCATCATAGGCAAGGGCATCGCGCCGATCCACGACGTGTACGTCAATATGCCGGAACGCTGCGCGGACCCGGAGCGCTACCTGCTCTGCAGCCTGCCCCTGTTCGGCAGCGACATGCCGCCGGGGCATGGGCGGCATGGCATGGGCATCACGTATGCGGTGAACGTGACAGCCATGGTGGAGGAGCTGCGCGAGCGGGGCGAGTGGCGCCCGGGGACCATGCGCCTGCACATCCAGCCGCGCGCGCAGCACGACGGCGGGCATGGGTACGGGCACCGCCACGGGCATGGCCACCCCCGCCGCGGGCATTGGCACGTGACCATAGGCCGTCTCACTTTTTACGGCCAGTAACGTACCGCGGACTCGTCGACAAATATGACACGCTAAGGCTCCCCCTCGACAAGGAGCCCTCCATGAAAGCGATTCTTCCGGCGGTCCTGGCCATGGTGGCCGGGGCCGCGCTGGCCCAGCAGGGCGACGGTACGCGCGTCGCCATCCCCACGGTGATCTGGAAACCGGCCAAGGTGCCCGCCACGTCCGAGCGCATGGCGCAGGTCAAGGCGCCGGCGGGCTTCACGGTCACGCCGTTTGCCACGGGCCTGAAGAATGCGCGCATCATCGCGGTGGCGCAGGACGGCACCGTCTACGTGAGCCGCCGCGACCAGGGCGATGTGCTGATGCTGAAGGACGCCAACGGCGACGGCCGTGCCGACGGCGCGCCCGTGGTGGTGGCCAGCCGCGCAGGGGCGCATGGGCTAGCGATCCACGGCAGCAAGCTGTATCTGGTCACGGTGAAGGAAGTCTTCGAAGCCGATATCAAGCCCGATGGGCGGCTCGGTGAGCTCAAGATGATCATCGGCGACCTGCCGGACGCCGGCCAGCACCCCAACCGCACCATCGCCTGGGGACCGGACGACATGCTCTACATCTCCGCCGGTTCCACCTGCAACGACTGCAACGAGAACAATCCCGAAAACGCGGCCCTGCTGCGCGCCAGCCCGGATGGCAAGTCGCGCACCATCTTCGCCTCCGGCCTGCGCAACACCATTGGCTTCGGGTGGCATCCGCAGACGGGTGAGCTGTGGGGCATGGACCATGGCATCGACTTCCTGGGCGACGACCAGCAGCCGGAAGAACTCAACAAGCTGGAACTGGGCAAGATGTACGGCTGGCCGCACGTGTACGGGGAAGGCCGCATCTACCCGCAGTCCACGCCAGTCGGGGAGATCGCCAAGGAGGACTGGAAGGCACACAGCGTGCCGATGACGCTCGGGTACACGGCGCATGCCGCGCCGATGCAGCTGGTGTTCTACAGCGGCGGGCAGTTCCCGGCGGACTACCAGGGCGACGCCTTCGTGACCATGCGCGGCTCATGGAACCGCAACCCGGCCTCGGGTTACGAGATCGTGCGGGTGCGCTTTTCCAATGGCCAGCCGAAGGCCTTCGAGCCCTTCGTCACCGGCTTCCTGACCGACGGCGGCACCACGCATATTGCGCGGCCAGTGGGGCTGGCGGTGGCCCGGGATGGTGCGCTGCTGATGGCGGATGACGGCAATGGCACCATCTACCGGATCGCCTACACGGGGGCGGGGGCAGGCGCGGGCAAGGCTGTGGCGTCTCCGGCGCCAGCTCCGGCAGGGCCGATGAAGGAGCAGGCCAACAAGGGCAACAACGTGCCGCTCGCGAAGGACCGGGACGAGACCAGGCCAGCCGATTCTTCGACGGCGAAGATCACGGTCAGCTCGGCCAGTTTCAAGGCCAATGGGACGCTCGACAAGAAGTTCAGCGAGTATGCAGACGGCGTATCACCCGCGCTGGCATGGACCGCGGTGCCGAATGCGAAGTCCTACGCCATCATCATGGAAGATCCGGACTCGCACCCCATCAAGCCTTTCGTGCACTGGCTGGCCTACAACATCCCCGGCACCGCCAATGCGTTGCCGCAGGGCGTGCAGGAGCAGCCGCGCCTGACCGATCCCGAAGGCTTGTTGCAGGGCCGGAACACGCGGGGCTCGATGGGCTACTTCGGCCCGCGGCCGCCGGTGGGCGATCCGCCGCATCATTACCATTTCCAGGTGTTCGCGCTCGATACCATGCTGCCTGATTCAGCGTGGGGCATGGACCGTGACCAGCTGCTGGCCGCCATCAAGGGGCATGTGATCGGCAAGGGCGAGGTGGTCGGGCTGTACCAGCAGACGCAGAAGCCGCTGAAGTAGGCCCTAGGGCTGGAGGCGGTAGCCGACGGCGGTCTCGGTCAGCAGGTGGCGCGGCTGGGTTGGATCGTCTTCGAGCTTCTGGCGCAGGTGCCCCATGTAGATGCGGACGTAGTGGCCATTCTGGGCGTTGGCCGGGCCCCACACCTCGCGCAGCAGCTGGGCCGCGGTGACGACCCGCCCCAGGTTGGCCACCAGCACCGAGAGCAGCTTGTATTCCGTGGGCGTGAGGTGGACCGCGTCCCCGCCCCGGATCACGATGCGGCGGCGCAGGTCGATGGCGATGGCGCCGATCTGCACCACGCCCGCACCGTCGGCCAGGCCTTTCTGCTGGCGGCGCAAGGTGGCGCGCACGCGGGCCAGCAGCTCGCCCACGCCAAAGGGCTTGGTCAGGTAATCGTCGGCGCCCGCGTCCAGCGCCGCGATCTTGTCCGTTTCGTCCACTCGCGCGGAGAGCACGATCACCGGCACGGGACACCAGCCGCGCACCTCGTGGATCAGCGCAATGCCGTCCCCATCGGGCAGGCCGAGGTCGAGGATGATGAGGTCCGGGGTGCGGGTGCCCGCGTCGATCATCCCGCGCTTCAGGGTGGCGGCTTCGTGCACCGTCCAGCCTTCGCCCTCGAGCGCCATGCGCACGAAGCGGCGGATTTGGGGTTCGTCCTCGACGATCAGGGCGGAGGGGGCGGATTCGCTCATGGGGTGACTGCGGTTTCCGGTTCGGGCGTGGGGAGGGCGGGCGGCTCGCCCAGCGGCAGCAGGATGGTGAAGACCGCGCCGTCCTCGTTGCGGGCCTGGATGCTGCCGCCGTGGGCGTGGATGATGGCGCGGCAGATTGCCAGGCCCAGCCCCACGCCGGGAATCGGCGACTCGCGCTCGCCCCGGGCGAATTTTTCGAACAGCGCTTCCTCGCGGCCTGGCGGCAGGCCGGGGCCGGTATCGCGCACCGAGAGGGCGAGCTTGCCGCCGTCCAGGTCCGCGGCGATGGCGATGGTGGCGCCTGGCGGCGTGTACTTGCAGGCGTTTTCCAGCAGATTGCACAGCACGCGTTCCATCAGCGTGGCGTCGAAGCGTACCAGCGGCAGGTCCGGGGCGAGCCGCGTCTCGACGCTGCGGCTGGCCAGCTGCCAGCGGCAGGCGCGCAGCGCGCTGCCGATCACTTCCTCCACCGGCTGCCACTCCATGTTCAAGGTGACGCTGCCGCTTTCGATGCGCGCCATCTCGAGCAGGTTGGCGACCAGGGTGCTCATGCGCTTGGCCTCGTCCCGCAAGCTGTGCGCGAGGCTGAGCTGCTCCGCTGCCAGGGCAGGCCGGGACAGCGCCAGCGACTCGGACAGCCCCACCAGCGAGGTCAGTGGCGTGCGCAAGTCGTGCGAGAGTGCGGCCAGCAGGGAGTTGCGCAGCTTTTCCGATTCCATGCGCACCAGCGCGTCCTGCGCCACGTCCACGTAGTGCACGCGCTCCAGGGCGATGGCCGCCAGCGCGGCAAAGGCATCGAGCAGGTCGCGCTGCTCGGGGACCAGCACCCGGCCCTGGTGGTCGGCCCACAGCAGCATCACACCCCGGGTGCGCATGGGCGCGACCAGCGGCAGGTACACGAAGCTGTTGCCGGGCAGGGTGGCGGTGCCGGTGCCCGCCGGGGCGGCGTGGTCAAAGGCCCACTGGGCGGCGCCCATGTCCAGGATGCTCATGGGCGGCACGCGCGCGGCGCCGGGCTGCGGATCGGGATAGCGCAGGCGCCCGTCCGGGCCGGGGACCAGGATGATGGCGTGCGCGTCGAAGGTGCGCTGGACGAAGCGGCGCGTGATCTCGAAGACCTGCTCCGTTTGCAGCACGCCCGAGAGCTCGCGTGCAAATTCATACAGGGCGCGGGTGCGGGCTTCGCGCGCGGTGGCGGCGCGGGCCTGGCCGCGCAGGCTGTCGGTGAGGCTCGCCGTGATCCAGCCGACGGCCAGCATCACCAGCAGCGTGACCGACCAGGTCAGCTCGCCGGCGCCAAAGTCGTGGTGGGGAACCGACATCAGCAGCGCGCCGAAGCCAGCCAGCGTGGCCGCCACCGCGGGGCCGCGGCCGGCGCGGATGGCCACCAGGACGACCGTCAGCAAAAGCAGCATGGCCACATTGGCGGCATCGAGCACCGGCAGCAGGGGCAGGGTGAGGG
>NZ_SPVF01000124.1 GCF_004614185.1 Zemynaea arenosa
CGGCATGCCCGCCGCGTTGACCGCGGTGGCCGGGCCGCCCGAGCCTTCGATGGTGACGATCACGTTATTGCCGTCGACCGCAGTGGCGTAGTTCAGGCTGCGCTTGAGGTTCAGCACCAGGCGCGAACGCTCGCCGGCCTGCACCACGTTCACGCTGCGCACGTCGCCCAGGTTGATGTCCTGGCTGGTCTTGCCGGTGGCATTGGCGGTGGCGCCGAAGTCCAGCGCGATGCGGGCCGGATTGGTGATCGAGAAGCCGATCGGGGCGCGCGCCGGAGCGCTCTTGAGCGCGACCTTGACGATCACGTTCGAGCCCTGCTGGTTGGCGGTGATCGATTCGATCGCGTTGTCCTGCGCGAAGGCGGCGCCGCAGGCGGCCAGCGCCAGCACGGCGGCGGCACACTGGCGCAGCAGGCGCCAGGTCGGCAGAAAACCGGAATGTTGGGGGGCGGTCATATTCTCTCCTTACTTCCTGCTTTCCTGAAGCTCCAGCTTCGCCATGCGTTCGGTCCATTCGCCGGCCGCATCCTGCACCACTTCGCGGATGCTGACGGCATTCTCGGTCACCCCGGTGACCAGTCCATAATTCTGTCCAATGTGCTGCCCGACCTTCACCTGGTAGACATTGGAGTCGATCTGCAGCAGCGCGAACGTCACGCCGCTCTTTTGCAGCACGCCGACCATGCGCATGGTGTCGAGCGGGAAGCTCTCCAGCAGCTCCTTGCGGCGTTCCAGGTCCGGCTTGAACGGGTTGTTGCTGGTGGCCGCGGCCTTGGCCAGTTCCACCAGCAGCTTGCTCTGGCTGAACGGGTCGGTCGCCTGCTGCGCCGTGTAGGCGTAGGGGATGAAGGTCTTGGGCGGCGACAGCGGCTCCACTTTCACGTGCGTATTGGCGCGGGTCTCGGCCATCCACTGGCGCACCTGCTGCACGTCGCTGTCGCTGCAGCCGGCCAGCAGGGCGGCGGCGGCGAGGCCGGCGGCGAGGCGCTGAGCGTGGGTCTTCATTTCGCGCCTCCTTTCTTGGCCTTCTTGTTCTTCTTGTCCTTGAGGGCGGCCTCGCGCTGGGCGGCGGCTTCGTCCGGATCGAGATAGCGGAAGGTCTTGGCGATGGCGTCCAGGGTCAGCGTGCCGTCCTGGCGCGTCGTCAGCGTCATGTTGTTGAGCGTGACGATACGCGACAGGTTGGCCATGTCGCCGGCGAAGGAGCCGATGTCGTGGTAGCTGCCGCTCACCCGGATGTCGATCGGCAGTTCGGCATAGTACTCGCGCAGCACCACCTGGCCCGGCTTGAACAGCTCGAACTGGAGGCCGCGGCCGACGCCGGCCTGGTTGATGTCCGACAGCAGCGCGTCCATGTCGGCCTTGCTCGGCAGCTGCTTCTCCAGGCCTTCCACGTACGCGTCCACCTGCAGGCGCTGCTTCTGCAGCTCTTCCAGGTTGATGGCCTGGGCGATCTTGAGCTTGTACTCGTCGCGCAGCTTGGTCTCTTCGGCGGCCAGGCGTTCCTGGTCCTCGAACTGCGAGCTCCAGTAGCCGAAGTAGCCGAGGGCGACCACGGCCACGGTGACGCCGAGCGCGCACATGATGCGCGGGGCCAGTGGCCACATGCCGGGATGGCGCCCGTTCAGGCCGCGGAACTGGTCCGCGAGCGACTGGGCAAATTGTTTGATATCGATCTTCATGACTGGGATCCCCGGCTCACTTGGGCGCGGCCACGGGGGTGGCTTCCTTGGCCGCGGCGGCCTTGGCGGCGGCGATCTGCGCGGCCCCGTTGGCGCCCGGAGCCACGATGCCGCTCGGCGGCTTCACCATGGGAGCAGGGGCGAGGGCGCCCTCCGCCGCCGGTGCGGCCACGGTCACGGCGGGCTTGCCGTCGATGGTCTTGCCGTCCTTGTCCTTGGCGTCCTGGTCGCGCGGGCGGCGGATCGAGACGGTCATCGTGAACTCGACCACCTTGCGGCCCGACTTCGAGCCCGGCAGCGTGACCGCCTTCACCTCGGCCAGCTCGGGGCGCTCCAGCCACTGGGCGTTGCCGGTCAGGTTGCGCAGCAGCTCCGCCACCCGTTCCTGCGACTGCGCCAGGCCGTTGAGCAGCATGCGCTGGCCGTCCTGCTTGAAGCTCTTGAGGTAGACGCCGTCCGGGGTCTGCTTGACCAGTTCGTCCAGCACGTAGACCGGCTGGTTGCGGTCGCCCTGCAGGTCTTCCACCGCCTGCTGGCGCGCCTTGAGCGCCTCGATCTCCTGCTTGAGGGTGGCGATCTTGGCGATCTTGACGTCCAGTTCCTTGTTGGCGTCCTTCAGGACCTGGTTGCGCTGGTTCTGGATCGAGATGCGGCTGGCGTTGTAGCCGCCCACCATCAGCACCACGGCCACGCCCACCAGGCCGCCCAGCGCCAGCATGGCCACGAAGGCGGCCTTCTTCTGCTTGCGCTTTTCCTCCCGGTGCGGGAGCAGGTTAATTCGGATCATCGGTCGAACCTCCGCAGCGCCAGGCCGGTGGCGACCAGGTAGGCCGGCGCCTCGGTGCGCAGTTGCTGCTCGCGCACGCCCTCGCCCAGCTGCATGCCCTTGAACGGCGAGATCACCGCGCTCGAGATCTTGGTGCGGCTGGCGATGATGTCCAGCAGGCCCGGCAGCATGGCGCAGCCGCCGGCCAAGTACAGCTGGTCGATCCGCGTGTACGGCGTGGAGGTATAGAAGAACTGGATCGCGCGCGTGACCTCCAGCGCGGCGTTTTCCAGGAAGGGGTTGAGCAGATCGGTGCGGTAGTTCTCGGGCAGGTCGCCGGCCTTCTTCTTGGCCTCCGCCTCTTCGTAGGACAGGCCGAAGGCGCGCACGATCTCCTGGGTCAGCTGGGCGCCGCCGAACGGCTGCTCGCGTTCGTAGATGGTTTCGCCATCCAGCATCACGGAAATGTGGGTGACCTGGGCGCCGATCTGGAACAGCGCCACGATCTGGTCCGCGCCCGCGTGCGGCAGCTGGCCGGTGATGCGGTCCAGCGCGGCGCGCGCGGCGTACGATTCGATGTCCATCACGGTGGCCTTCAGGCCCGCCGCTTCGGCGATGGCGACGCGGTCCTCGACCTTTTCCTTGCGCGCCGCGGCCAGCATGACTTCCATGTCCTCCGGCGTGGCGGCCGGGCCGATCACGTCGAAGTCCAGGCTCACTTCATCGAGCGCGAACGGGATGTACTGGCTGGCTTCGGATTCGACCTGCACTTCCAGCTGATCTTCCGACAGGCCGGCCGGGAGAATGATCTTCTTGGTGATCACGGCGGCGGGCGGCATGCCCAGCGCCACGTTCTTGACGCGGGTGCCGCTCTTCTTCCACACGCGGCGCACCGCTTCCGAGACCTGGTCCAGGTTTTCGATATTGCCGTCCACCACGGCGCCGCGCGGCAGCGGTTCGGAGGCATAGCGCTCCAGGCGAATGTCGGTCTTGCCGACCTGCGCCAGCTCCACCAGCCGGACGCCGGACGAGCTGATATCCAGCCCGACCAAGGGGGCGTTGGATTGTCCGAACAATGTTGCGAGATCCAGGTTCAAGTGTGCTCCCGCTGCCTTAGAAAATTGCCATGAGGAATGATACTTTGGTATGCCAAAACAGCAGTTATTCGTTATAAAACCGCCATTTAGATCAAAAACGTAAGACAGTACGTTAAATCGTAGCAACAGAAACGAACCCATGTAAAGGTATTTCTGAGGTGGAACATTCGGGGCGGTGAAGGTTTCGCCACACTATATTTGCCTAAAGACATCTTAGTTGTCGGCAATTCCACGGAAACCTGAAGTGTTCCGCTTCTGCAGGAATCGCCCCCAGGAGGTGGTGACTTATAATGAAAAAATTCAATTTTGCCCCTTCCGCATACACAGCATGACCACGACGACTCCGGAGCCGACCCCGACCGCCAAACACGCGCACCCCGCGCGCCGCATCGCCCTGCTGGCGCTGGGCGCCTTTGCCGGCACCCTGGCGGTGATCGTGCTGGTGATCGTGTTCGCCCTGGCGATGGCCTACCCGAACCTGCCCTCGCTCGACACGCTGACCGACTACCGGCCCAAGATGCCGCTGCGGGTGTTCTCGGCCGATAACGTCCTGATCGGCGAATTCGGCGAGGAGCGCCGCACCCTGGTACGCTTCAAGGAGATCCCGGACATCATGAAGAAGGCCGTGCTGGCGATCGAAGACGACCGCTTCTACGAGCACGGCGGCGTGGACTACTGGGGCATCCTGCGGGCGGCCGTGCACAACGTGGCGGGCGGCGCCAAGCAGGGCGCGTCGACCATCACCCAGCAGGTGGCGCGCAACTTCTTCCTGTCGTCGGAACAGTCGTACAAGCGCAAAGCCTACGAGGCCCTGCTGGCCTGGAAAATCGAGAAGAACCTCACCAAGGACCAGATCCTGGAGGTCTACATGAACCAGATCTACCTGGGCCAGCGCGCGTTCGGCTTTTCGTCGGCGGCGCAGATCTATTTCGGCAAATCGCTGAAAGACATCACGATCGCGGAAGCGGCCATGCTGGCCGGCCTGCCGAAGGCGCCGTCGGCCTACAACCCGGTGGTGAACCCCAAGCGCGCGCGGGTGCGCCAGCAGTACATCCTGCAGCGCATGCACGACCTGGGCTACATCACCACCGCGCAGTACGAGCAGGCCAAGGCGGAGAACATTCACGTGAAGATGGATTCGTCCTCGTTCGGCGTGCACGCCGAGTACGTGGCCGAAATGGCGCGCCAGCTGGTGTACGAGCAGTTCAAGGAAGAGACCTACACCCGCGGCCTGAACGTGTTCACCACCATCACCAAGGCCGACCAGGACGCCGCCTACCTGGCCCTGCGCCGCGGCGTGATGGAGTACGAGCGCCGCCACCCGTACCGCGGGCCGGAGACCTACATCGACATCCCGGGCAACAAGGAAGAGGCGGAAGACGCCATCGAGACCGAGCTGGCCGACCATCCGGACAGCGACGACATCGTGGCGGCCATGGTGCTGGACGCCGCGCCGTCCAAGGTGCGCGCGGTGACGGCGTCGGGCGAGGAGATCACCATCTCGGGCGCGGGCCTGGCGTTCGCGCAGGGCTGGCTGTCCGAGAAGGCGGCGCCGAACCGGCGCATCCGGCGCGGGGCGGTGATCCGCATCACGCAGGACGGCGGCAAGGACTGGCAGATCACCCAGATGCCGGAAGTGGAATCGGCCTTCATCGCGGCCGACACCACCGATGGCGCGATCCGCGCGCTGGTCGGAGGGTTCGACTACAACCGCAACAAGTTCAATCACGTGACGCAGGCGTGGCGCCAGCCGGGGTCCTCGTTCAAGCCGTTCATCTATTCGGCTTCGCTGGAGCGCGGGCTGTCGCCGTCCACGCTGATCAACGATGCGCCGATCTCGTTCGATTCCGGCCAGACCGGCGGCCAGGCCTGGGAGCCGAAGAACTACGACGCCAAGTACGAAGGCCTGATGACGATGCGCAAGGGCCTGACGAAATCGAAGAACATGATTTCGATCCGCATCCTGCACAAGATCGGCGCCAGGTACGGCCAGGAGTACGCGACCCGCTTCGGCTTCGAGGCGGACAAGAACCCGCCCTACCTGACCCTGGCCCTGGGCGCAGGTGCCACCACGCCGCTGCAGATGGCGGGGGCGTATGCGGTGTTCGCCAACGGCGGCTACCGCGTGAACCCGTACCTGATCTCGAAGGTGACCGATGCCGATGGCCGCGTGCTGTCGCAGGCGGCGCCGGAAAAGTCGGGGGTGGAAAGCAACCGCGTGATCGACGCACGCAATGCCTGGCTGATGGATTCGATGATGAAGGACGTGGTGCGCTACGGGACCGCGACCCGCGCGCTGGCGCTCAAGCGGCCGGACGTCGCGGGCAAGACCGGCACCACCAACGATTCGATGGACGCCTGGTTCGCGGGCTATGCGGACCACCTGGTCGGCATCGCATGGATCGGATACGACCAGCCGAAGAACCTGGGGAACAAGGAGACCGGCGGCGGCCTGGCGCTGCCGATCTGGATCGGCTACATGCAGAAGGCGCTGAAGGAAGCACCGGTGAACGAGCGCCCGGTGCCGCCGGGCCTGATCCAGGTGGGCGACGAATGGTACTACCAGGAGAACCCGCCCGGCCAGGGCGTCCAGAGCCTCGAACCGGGCGTGACGCACGCGCCAGCCGAGGCGCCGGCCCGCGAGGCGATCAAGAACGAGTTGTTCTGAGGCCGGGGCAGCGCGCCGCGGGTGCGCGCCCGCCCCGCGCACCGCGGGATCGATCTACAGCGTCACGGGGGCGCCGCCCTGCTCCGTCACCAGTTCGGACAGGGCCGCGAACAGCTCCTTGCCGCTGCGGGTGTCGGTCCACTGGCCGTCCACCATCCGGTAGTGGAAGCCGCCCGAGCGCGCGGCCACCCACATCTCCTTCATCGGCGCCTGGCTGTTGACGATGATTTTGGAGGCGTTCTTGATGAACTCGATCTCCAGCACATTGCCGCTGCGGCGGCACTCCACATCGACGATGTCCTGCTCGGTGAGATGATCCATCTGGTCCTCGATGCGGGCAAGGATGGAATCGGCGGCGTCCAAAAATTCGGAATCGGTCATGCTACACTCCAAGGTCTTCCTGTCCAAAAACCAGATTCTAATCGTGAAGCCTTCCCTCGCGCTGAAATCCGCAGCCGCGCTCACCCTCGCGCTCTGCCTCGCGGCGTGCGGCCAGACCGGGCCGCTCTACCTGCCGAAACCGCCCGCCAAACCGGCGCAGCCTCCGGCCACCACTGCGATCCCGCCGACCACGACCACCCCGCCCACGCCCAACCAGTAACCCTTCGTCACCGCCCAGGCCCGATTCATGTCTCATTTCTCGTACCGCGACGGCGTGCTGCACGCCGACCAGGTGGCGCTCGACCGCGTCGCCGAACAGTTTGGCACTCCCACCTACGTCTATTCCAAATCGGCGCTGCTCGATAACTTCAACGCATACGCGCAGCCCTGCGCGGGGCGCGATGCGCTGGTGTGCTACGCGATGAAAGCCAATTCGAACCTGGCCATCCTCGACCTGCTGGCGCGCCAGGGCGCCGGCTTCGACATCGTCTCCGGCGGCGAGCTGCTGCGCGTGCTGGCGGCGGGCGGCGATCCGCGCAAGGTGATCTTCTCGGGCGTCGGCAAGACGGTGGAAGAGATGAAGCTCGCGCTCTCGCACCAGATCCTGTGCTTCAACGTGGAGTCGATTCCGGAGCTGCACCGCCTGAACGCGGTGGCGGGCGAGATGGGCGTGACGGCGCCGGTGTCGCTGCGCGTGAACCCGAACGTGGATCCGAAGACCCACCCGTATATCGCGACAGGACTCAAGGCCAACAAGTTCGGCGTGGCGTTCGACGACGCGCTGGAGACCTACCGCACCGCGGCGGCACTGCCGCACCTGGAGCCGGTCGGCATCGACTGCCACATCGGCTCGCAGCTGCTGGACGATGCGCCGCTGCTGGAGGCGCTGGACAAGCTGATTGAGCTGATCGACACGCTGGACCGCGAAGGCATCCATCTGCACCACCTGGACATCGGCGGCGGCATCGGCATCGCGTATGGCGAGGCAGGTGAGAGCGAGCCGGTGGCGGTGGGCGACTACATTGCGCGGCTGTTCGAGCGCATCGATGCGTGGCGCGCCGAGAAGCATGCTGGACGCGCGATCAAGGTGATCTTCGAGCCGGGACGTTCGATCGTCGGGAACACGGGGGTGCTGCTGACGCGCGTCGAGTACCTGAAGCCGGGACAGGAGAAGAATTTCTGCGTGGTGGATGCGGCCATGAATGACCTGATGCGGCCGACGCTGTACCAGGCCTGGATGGATGTGAAACCGGTGGTGCCGCGCTCCGGCGCGGCGCACACCTACGACGTGGTGGGGCCGGTGTGCGAGTCGGGCGACTGGCTGGCGCGCGAGCGGAAGCTGGCGGTTGAGCAGGGCGACCTGCTGGCCGTGATGCAGGCGGGCGCGTACGGCCACACCATGTCCTCCAACTACAACACCCGCGGCCGCGCGGCCGAAGTGATCGTCGACGGCGACCAGGTGCACCTCGTGCGCCAGCGCGAGAATCCGGCCGACCTGTTCAAGCTGGAGACGCTGCTGAAGTGAGGCTCAGCTGGCGCGCCGCATACGCGCCAGCACTTCGTCTGGCGTGGCTGACTGCAGCAACGCTGCAAGCAGCCGCCGCGCCTGCGGGTCGTCCACCGTAGCGATCAGCGACTCGACAGACTGGGGCACTGCCCCGAAGCGCTCGCCTGCAAGATCGCGCAACATGATGCGCATACCCTCTGCCTTGCCCTCTGCCTTGCCCTCTGCCTTTCCTTCTTCCCTGCCTTCGTGCTTGACGTAGTCGCGCCACGTTTCAAACTTGCGTGGAAATTTGGCGGCCATAGTTGGTTCCTCCCAATCGATACCGAGGTCGTCACCGAATTCCGGATTGACGCGCTGGCTTAGCCACAGCTCCACCGCCCGCCTCAAATCAGCATAGTCCTTCTGCTTCAACCAAGCCAGGAGCATGGGGAGCCGCTCCTGAAAGACCTCCGGCGAATCGGAAAGTTCGATGCGAAACAGGTGTGCAACCAAGCCTTTGCATTCGGCCAGCACGTCCGCCGCCAAGCGACGCTGGTCGATCAGCAGGTAGCGATGCCGCGGCGTCCACTCCGCAGGGAGCAGCGGCATTCGTTCGATGAGATCGGCCACGTTGCGACGCGCTCGCCACGGTTGCTCGCCGTGATAGAGCACGACGGGTACTAACGGAGGGAGGCGGCGCTTGGCGTCGAGCTCCCGCGACGCCAGCAGCTCCTGATAGAGCAAGCCCGAATAGACTTGCATGCGCAAAGCCATCCATCGATCCGGCTGGGCTTGACACTCGATCAGGACGTAAAAATAGAGCCACGCATCGCCGTGCTTGACGCACCAGACGAGGTCACTATGGCGCTGACGCGCCTGCTCGTTCGCGTAACTGCCGTTGATGCGCTGGAAGCACTCAACCGGAATATCGCCGAGCCACGTCAGCGGCGTAAAGTCGCGCAGCAGCTCGCGGACGAGGGCCGGGTGGGAGAACAGGTGCCGGTAGACGCCGTCGTGGTTGGGCATCGGCCCATGCTAGCGCCGCCGCGGCGCGCAGCCGCCATGTGCATCAAGCGCGTGCGGGAACTTTCTTGGCAGTGGCCCAGTACACGCGGAACGCCAGCAGCAGCGCCACGATAGAACCGAAAATGATCGGCTCGGTGAAGTTGTGCTTGCCCGCCTTCATCCACCAGAAGTGCAGGATCCCCAGCGGGGCAATCACATACACCAGCCGGTGCAGCCACTGCCAGCGCTTGCCGCCGAGGCGCCGCACCATGCCATTGGTGCTGGTCACCGCCAGCGGCACCAGCAGCACGAAGGCCGTGAACCCGACCGTGATGAACGGCCGCTTCAGCACATCCTTCCACATCGCCTGCAGATCGAAAAAGTGATCGAACCAGATGAAGCACAGGAAGTGCAAGCTCGCATAAAAAAAG
The DNA here is from genome assembly GCF_004614185.1 of Zemynaea arenosa. Taxonomy (GTDB): domain Bacteria; phylum Pseudomonadota; class Gammaproteobacteria; order Burkholderiales; family Burkholderiaceae_D; genus Telluria; species Telluria arenosa. Next base: position 9,517 of record NZ_SPVF01000124.1, read on the forward strand.
GCGAACAAGCCCAGCATCCGGCGCAGCTTGATCAGCCAGTTCCAGCCCGACAGCCGCCGCAGCGGCGTCACCGCCAAGGTCAGGCACAGGAAGTACAGCACCCAGTCCCCGGTCCCGCGCGTGAGAAACTCGAGCGGCTCGACCACCTCGCCCGCCCTGATCCGCAGCACCATGCGCGCCAGCGGCACCAGCGCCAGCAGGAACACGACGGCCTTGACGGCGGTGAGCCGCCGCCCCGTGGGCGTGAAGGCCGCCATCAGAAGTACTTCTTCAAGTCCATCCCCGCATACAGCGAGGCGACCTGGTCGTAGCCGTTGAACATCAGCGTCTTGCGCTTGCGCTGGAAGAAGCCGTCTTCGCCGATGCGCCGCTCACTCGCCTGCGACCAGCGCGGGTGGTCCACGTTCGGGTTCACGTTCGAATAAAAGCCGTACTCGTTCGGCGCCACCACGTTCCAGGCCGTGCGCGGCTGGCCCTTCATGAAGCGGATCCGCACGATCGACTTGGCCGACTTGAAGCCGTATTTCCACGGCACCACGATGCGCACCGGCGCGCCGTTCTGGTTGGGCAGCACCTGTCCATACATGCCGACCGTCAGCAGGGTCAGCGGATGGTTGGCCTCGTCGATGCGCAGGCCCTCCTTGTACGGCCACTCCAGCACGCGGCTGTTCAGGCCCGGCATCTGGCGCGAATCGGCCAGCGTGGTGAACTCGACATACTTGGCATTGCCGGTCGGCTCGACTTTCTTGATGATCTCGGAGAACGAATAGCCCACCCAGGGAATCACCATCGACCACCCTTCCACGCAGCGCAGGCGGTAGATGCGCTCTTCCAGCGGTGCCAGCTTGATGAGGCTGTCGATATCGAGCGTGACAGGCTTCTTGACCTCGCCATCGATGACGACCGACCACGGGCGCGGCTTGAGCGTGTGCGCGGCCTCAACCGGGTCGCCCTTGTCGGTGCCGAATTCGTAGAAGTTGTTGTAGCTGGTCGCGTCCTTGAACGGCGTCTGCTTCTCGGGCAGCGCGTAGGCGGGATTCGGCTTGGCCGGGAGTTTGGCGCCGGTGCCCTGCGCGAACGCCTGGCGGGTGGCGAACTCCCACAGGGCCGAGCCGGCCACCGCGGTGACGGCGGCCTTGCGGATGAAGTCACGCCGCCCTTCGTAGATCTCGCGCGGGGTGATCTCGGAGGACGGCACGAGAAGGCCGTCCGGTTGACGCTTGATGAGCATGAGGCGACTCCGGAGTAAGGAACGGTCGTTCCTGGAACCTTACACCAAGTCGCCTGATTCGGTGCTTAAAGCTTGCCGTAAGAGTGCAGGCCCGACAGGAACATATTTACACCGAGGAAGCCGAAGGTGGTCACGAGCAGGCCCAGCACGGCCCACCACGCCGCCATCTTCCCGCGCAGGCCGGACACCAGGCGCATGTGCAGCCAGGCCGCATAGTTGAGCCAGATGATCAAGGCCCAGGTCTCCTTCGGATCCCAGGACCAGTAGCCGCCCCAGGCTTCGGCCGCCCACAGCGCACCGAGGATGGTGGCGACCGTGAAGAACGCGAAACCGACCGAAATGGCCTTGTACATGACGTCGTCGAGCACGTCCAGCGCCGGCAGGCGGTCCGCCAAGATGCCGTGCGACTTGAGCAGGTAGGCAGTGGCGACCATGGCCGACAGCGCGAAGGTGCCGTAGCCGATGAAGTTGGCCGGCACGTGGATCTTCATCCACCAGCTTTGCAGCGCGGGCACCAGCGGCTGGATCTCCTGCGCGTCGCGCGCGACCGTGTACCAGAGCAGAAAGCCGACCGCGGCGCTGATCACCAGCAGCACGAACGGGCCCAGCTGGCGGGTGGCGTAGCGCTCTTCGTAGTACAGGTAGAACATCGCCGTGATCATCGAGAACAGGATGAACACTTCGTACAGGTTCGAGACCGGGATGTGGCCGACGTCGGTGCCGATCAGGTAGGACTCGTACCAGCGCACCATCAGCCCGGTGAAGCCCACCACCACCGCCGCCCAGCACAGGCGCGAGCCGACCGCGCCGCCGAACGGCGAGCGCGCAATCAAGCCGATCCAGTAGAACGCGGTCGAGAACACGAAGAAGGCGCTCATCCACAGGATCGCCGACTGGCTCGACAGCATGTACTTGAGCATGAAGCGCTGGTTGGCCGCGTCCAGGCTGCCGCCGTAGAGCATGATGGCCCACAGCGCCAGCACCGCGATCAGCGGCATCAGCCAGCGCACTGGCTTCCAGTGCCAGCCGAGTGCGGCGAAAGTCGGCACGGCCATGACCAGGATGGCTTTTTCGTACACGTCCATGTACGCGCCAAAGCGGTTCAGCGCGTAGACCGCGCCGGCCAGCAGCAGGGCCGCGTAGAGCCAGTCGAAAGTGTTCAGGCGCCGGAAATAGCCCGGCGTCTGGGTATAGGTCGAGGTTTGCGAGAGTTCCATAGTCCGTCTCCAGTCGGGCACAAGCTTACGCCGATTGCGGCAGCTTTGCCTTCATGTCGGTGAATTCCTTTTCGAAATCGAGGGTTTTGCGCTGCGAGTTCATGGCCATCAGGGCGTGCGTGCCGTCCGCGCCACCGTCGTTGTCGCGCAGCCAGACCCAGACGCGGCGCTCGCGGATGTAGAACATCGCGAACACGCCCAGTACCAGTAGCAGGCAGCCGAGGTAGACCACCTTCTTGCCGGGCGAGCGCGTCACTTGCAGGACGGAGGCCTTGATCTGCGTGAAGTCGTCCAGCTGCAGGTAGACCGGGGCACCGTAGAACACGGCGTCGGCCAGCGCGTTGGTCGAGAGCGTCAGCCATTGGCCGTGCTGCACGGTCGGCTCGACCGGCGCCAGCCCATCCTTTGCACGCGCGGCCTGCCACAGCTCCCACATGGTGCCGTTCAGCAGGCGCATGTAGATGGCAGCGGCGTTCTCGCGGTCCTTCTCGGGTATTTTTTCCAGGAAGCGCATCACGGCCATGAAGCCGCCCGGGTCGCGGCCCTCGCCGGCGAAGATGGTGATGCCTTTCAGCGCCGACTCCTGCAGCTGCCTGGCCAGCAGCGGCGTATTCGCCGACGAGGCCGGCATCGCGCGCTCGGCGTAACGGGCGGCGGCGGTGGCGCGCAGCTCCGGATTGTGCAAGGCCGCGCGCAGGCGCATCCACTCGCGCACGCTGTGCTCGTCGTCGGCGGGGATGCGCAGGTAGCTGAAGTTGTCCGCCTGCGAGGCGCGCACGCCGGACAGGAACAGCTGGACCCCATCGAGCGTGACCGGCTGCATGTAGTTGATGAACTCGCGCGCCTGGCCATTCTTGTCGCGCAGTTTGAACTGCACGCTGGGGCCCACGTTCTTCAGGTCCTGGCTGTTGGCATTCTTGGCGGCCGAGCCGGTGTGCTTGTCCAGGCTGCGCGCGAACTGTTCGTTGAACGATTCGTTCTTCTTGACCGCGCGGGCATCGCCACTGCCGAGGTTCTCGACGTTGAAGGGCCGGAAGTTGGTCCACTCGACGGTGTACTCGTCGGTGCCGCGCTTCAGGCCCGTCGAATCGTTGACCTCGCCATTGATCGCGAAGCTGGTGTTGTCCGGCCCCGCCATCGGGAAGCCGGTGAGCTGCAATTTGGAGCCGCCGTCCTCGAAGCTCGACTGATACACGGCGATGCCCTTGTAGATCAGCGGCTCGTTGACTTTGATGGTGGCTGGGAAGGTCTTGCCGGTCTCCTTGTCGCGCACCACCACCTCGCTGGCGAACAGCTTGGGCATGCCGGTCGAGTAGAAATCGATGTTGAACTTGTTGAGCTTGATATCGACCGGCAGTTCCTGGACCAGCACGCCGCTCTGGCGCGGAATGATGGCGGTATCGCTGGTCTGCCCTTCGGCAATCTGGGTGTTGGCGCGGAAGGTCGGGTTGTTCACGCCGAGCCGGTGCTGGGCCGGAATGGCCGAGATGAAGCCCGCGCCGGCATACGGCGTCTTGCCGAAAAACCATTCCTGGAAGCGGATCGGCAAGTCGGAATCGAGCAGGCCGCCCAGGCAGATGATGACGATGGCGCTGTGCGCGAACACGTAGCCGAACTTGGTGCCGGCGCCCTTCTTGGCGGTCACCAGCGTGCCGCCCTCCTTCTCCACCGTGCGCGCGGCATAGCCCGCGTGGCCGAGGCGCTCCACGGTCTGCCGGGCGAATGCGGCGCGCGCCAGCGGCGTGGTGAACTCGGCGTGGTGGTGGAAGTTGCGCAGCGAGGATTCGCGCACGTTCTCGCGCCAGCTGCGCATATCGCGCATCATCTTCGGCGTATTGCGGATGATGCACAGGGTGGTCGACACCACCAGGAAGCCCATGATCAGCAGGAACCACCAGGTCGAATAGACGGTGAAGATCCCGAACTTGGCGAACACTTCGAACCAGAAGGGGCCAAACTGGTCGACATAGTTGGGCATCGGCTGCCCCTGCTCGACCAGGGTGCCCAGCACCGAGGCGATGGCGATGATGGTCAGCAGGCTGATCGCAAAGCGCATCGAGGACAGCAGCTCGACGGCCTCGGCAAGGCGGCGGCGCGGGGTGGCCAGTTCGATCCCGGCGGTACTCATGTATTGACCCTACCTATCAACAAAAAGGGCGACACGCTTCCGCGCTGCCGCCCCTGGTATTTCTGCGGCCCGGCTGGCGGGCCGTGCACGTGTTACTTCAGACCGGCGATGTAGTCCGCGACGGCCTTCATCTCGTCGTCCGACATGCGCTTGGACAGCGCGCTCATCTGGACGCTGTTCTTGCGCGCGCCGGACTTGAAGGCCACCAGCTGGGCGACCGTGTAGTCCCCATGCTGGCCTGCCAAACGGGGGTACTGGGTCGGAATGCCGGCACCGGCCGGGCCGTGGCAGGAGGCGCAGGCCGCCACGCCTTTTTCGGCGATGCCGCCACGGTAGATCTTCTTGCCCAGGTCCAGGGTGTCCTTGCTGCGCGCCGCGTTCGGCTTGGATTGCTGCGTCGCCAGATACGCAGCGATGTTACGCTTTTCGTCGTCGGTCAGCGCTTTCGCGTACGGCGTCATGACCGGGTTGGCGCGGTTCGGGGTGGTGAAGTCGATCAGCTGCTTGGTGACGTAGGCTTCGATCTGCCCGGACAGCTTGGGGTTCTGCACGATGGTCGAGTTGCCGGCGGCGCCGTGGCAGGACACGCAGGCCGGAATGCTGCGCGAAGCATCGCCGTCGGTGAACAGAGTCGCGCCCTTGGCGGGGTCAGCCTTGGCCGGGGCGGCCGCGGGGGCTTCCACCGCGCTCGCGAGACCGGACAGGACAACGGTGGCAGCCAGCAGGGATTTCACAAACGGGACACACGCAAATTTCATTCACACACCTTGAAAATGTAAGTCAATAAAAATCCGTCCTGCGCACGGCCTGCCCTTGCGTTGCAGCAAGCCCTAACCCCTTATTGTACAATAGCGACCCCGCCTTTTGTTGCAATTTTCCACTTCCATGTCCAAGCTCTGGCAAGCCCGCTTCTTTACGACCGTGAATCATTTGCGGGACCTGCCGGCCACGCACGTGCCCGAAATCGCCTTCGCCGGCCGCTCCAACGCGGGCAAGTCCTCGGCCATCAACGTGCTGACCAACCAGAAAGGGCTGGCGTTCGCGTCCAAGACCCCGGGCCGCACCCAGCACATCAATTTCTTCTCGATCGGCGGCGCCCACGTGGCCATGCACCGCAAGGACGAGACGAATGTGGACGAGATCCAGGCGCTACTGGTCGACCTGCCCGGCTACGGCTACGCGGAAGTGTCCGGCACCGCCAAGCTGCACTGGCAGCGGCTGCTGGGCGACTACGTCCAGCGCCGCGAGCAGCTGGCCGCGCTGGTGCTGATCATGGATTCGCGCCGCCCGTTCACGGAGCTGGACATCCAGATGCTCGAGTGGTTCGCGCCGACCGGCAAGCCGATCCACTGCCTGCTGACCAAGGTGGACAAGCTGAACCGCAATGAAGCCACCAATGCCCTGCGCCAGGCGCGCCAGGTGCTGGACAGCTACGAGGACGAGGAAGGCAACCCCTTCCCCTTCACCGTGCAGCTGTTTTCCTCGCTCAAGCGGGTGGGCCTGGACGAGGCGGACGCCAAGATTCTGGAACTGCTGGGCCTGGACGGCGATGACACGCCGCCGGACGCAGCCTGATATTTGCGAAGGGATTCACGATGACGACTTACCCAGGCATCCGCATGCGCCGCATGCGCCGCGACCCGTTCTCCCGCAACATGATGCGCGAGAACACCATCACCGCGCACGACCTGATCTACCCGGTGTTCATTCTCGACGGCGAGAACCAGCGCCAGCAGGTGGCCTCGATGCCGGGCGTGGAGCGCGTCTCGGTCGACCTGCTGCTGCCGATCGCCGAGGAATGCTGCCAGCTGGACATTCCGGTGCTGGCCCTGTTCCCCGTCATCGATGCCTCGCTGAAGACGCCGGACGGCATCGAAGCGACCAACCCGGACGGCCTGGTGCCGCGCGCCGTGGCCGAGCTGAAGAAGCGCTTCCCCGAACTGGGCATCCTGACCGACGTCGCGCTTGACCCGTACACCAGCCACGGCCAAGACGGCCTGATCGACGACGATGGCTACGTGCTCAACGAGCCGACCGTCGAAATGCTGATCAAGCAGGCCATCGTCCAGGCCGACGCGGGCGTGGACGTGGTGGCCCCCTCCGACATGATGGACGGCCGCATTGGCGCGATCCGCCAGGCGCTGGAAGGCCAGCGCCACATCCACACGCGCATCATGGCCTACTCGGCCAAGTATGCGTCGGCCTTCTACGGCCCGTTCCGCGACGCGGTCGGCTCCGCCGCCAACCTCGGCAAGAGCAACAAGGCGACCTACCAGATGGATCCGGCCAACAGCGACGAAGCCCTGCGCGAAGTGGCGCTCGACATCGCCGAGGGCGCGGACATGGTGATGGTCAAGCCCGGCATGCCCTACCTGGACATCGTGCGCCGCGTGAAGGATGAGTTCAAGGTGCCGACCTTCGCCTACCAGGTCAGCGGCGAATACGCGATGCTCAAGGCCGCCGCCCAGAACGGCTGGCTGGACCACGACAAGGTCATGATGGAATCGATGATGGCCTTCAAGCGCGCCGGTGCCGACGGCGTGCTGACCTACTTTGCGCGCGAGATCGCCCGCAAGCTCAAGGGCTAAGGCCCCGCACTGTGAGCGCCGCGGCCGAGCCGCGGCCCAAGCCGGCCGGCGCGGCGTGATCCGCGCGGGCCCGCCCTCCTCCGGGCACTGGCCGGATCACTTCTTCGCGGGCGCGATGTACTTCGGGAACATTTCCTTGAACAGGAAAGCCTCCAGCTGCGCCTGATCCTGCGGCCGCGCCGACAGCGTGACGGTGCGGTTCAAACGGTGCGACTCCCACTCGAAGTCGCCCGTCTTCTCCTTGCGGATAATCTCGATCATTTTCTTGATGATGGCGGTCTCGATGTCCGGCTCGGTCGTCACCTCCACGTTCACCTGCTGCAGCCAGCGGCGCTTGAAGTTCGGGTTCCAGCCGCGGAACTTCAGCTCGGCGCTGTGGAAGGTCTGGTTGCTGATACTGAAGATGCCGCCGGTGCCATCGTCGCCCTGGGCCGCCGCATTGGCGCGCGCGATGTTGGCCTTGATGTTGCGCATCGCCTTCTCGTTCGCGCTTTCGGATGGCGCGTCCTGCGCCACGCCGCGCTTGCGCTTTTGCGCCTCGATGTAGGCCTGCATATCCATCTCGGGCGGAATCTCGGTCTTCTGCGGTTCTTCCTGCTTGACCACCTCTTCCTTGGGCGGCTCGAACGGCACCGTGATGGTGTTCGGCAGGCGTGGCATCACCACCACCGGCTTCTGGGCCTTGGCGATGGCCTTGGGTTTCTTGCGCGGCGCCTCGTCGCGCTGGACCGGCTTGCGCACCGGCGCGGTATTGGCGAGCGAGATAAAGATCTCGGCCTGCTTGCCGGCCGGCTTGAACTTCTGTGGATTGAGCAGATAGACCAGTACCACCAGCAGGTGCACCGCGATCGCAACCGCGATACCAACCTTGTTGGGCTTGCGCTCCCCGTAGGTCGGATGCGGGTTGTAACCGGGCAGCGGTTGTCCGCAGTGCTCGCAGACACCGGTGGCGGTTGACATGATGTGTGTTTCGTCGCGCAAGGTAAAACGGTAGACCGGGCCAGTAATGACGGGCAGTGTGCCAGACCGGCGCTGATTTGGGAAATCGAGTCGGACACGCTGCAGCCGCGGCGTGTCCGTTCGTACAAGCAAATCAGGTTAGCCGATGGCCCGGTTGACGGTTGTTACAGAATGTATCGACTCGACGTGCTGGGCGGTTTTCTCCGCTTCCAGGCGCTCCAGGTCTTCGTCCGACAGCGGGCCGTTGCCGCTGAACCGGTCGAGATACAGATAGATCACCGGCGTGATGTAGAGCGTGATCACCTGGGAAAACACCAGCCCGCCCACCACCGCCAAGCCCAGCGGCTGGCGCAGCTCGGCGCCCGCGCCCAGGCCGAGCGCGATCGGCAGCGCGCCCATCATCGCCGCCAAGGTGGTCATCAGGATCGGGCGGAAACGCAGGATGCAGGCTTCGCGGATGGCTTGCTGGGGCGACATGTGCTGCTCCCGCTGCGCGGCCAGCGCGAAGTCGATCATCATGATCGCGTTCTTCTTCACGATGCCGATCAGCATCAGGATGCCGATGATCGCGATCATCGTCAGGTCCAGGTTGAACAGCCGCAGCGTCAGCAGCGCGCCCACCGCGGCGGACGGCAGGCCCGCGAGAATCGTCAGCGGGTGGATGTAGCTCTCGTACAGCACGCCCAGCAGCACATAGATCACGCCCAGCGCCGCCACGATCAGGATGATCTGCGAGCCCTGCGAATCCTGGAACACGGCCGCGTCGCCGCCGTACTTGGTGATGATGGACGGCGGCAGCTTCATCTCGCGGCCCATCTGCTCGATGTGCTGGGTGGCCACGCCCAGCGGCGCGTCCGGCGCCAGGTTGAACGAGAGCGTGATCGCCTGCAGCTGGCCCTGGTGGTTGACCGCGGTCGGACCGACCGTGCGCTCGACCGCAGCGATGCTGGACAGGCGCACCAGCTCCCCGTTCTTGCTGCGCACGGACAGCTTGGACAGCGCGTCCTCGCTCATGCGGTCCTCGTCGGCCGCTTCCAGGATAACCTGGTAGCTGGCGGCGGAGGAGAAGATGGTCGAGACCTGGCGCTCGCCGAAGGCCGCATACAGCGCGGTGCGGATGTCCGAGAGCTGCACGCCGAGCGTGTTGGCCTTGTCGCGGTCGATCCTGAGCGTGGCCTGCAGCCCGCGCTGGGCCGAGTCGCTGGTCACGTCGCGGAAGATCGGATCCGCGCGCATGCGCTCCATGAACTTGTTGGCCCAGTCATTGAGCGCGTCCGGGCTGACTGACTGCAGGGTGTACTGGTAGCGGCTCTTGGATGGCCGCCCGCCCAGCTGCAGGTTCTGCACCGGCGCCAGGAACACCTGCACCCCGGCCACGTTGCGGGTGCTCTTGCGCAGGCTTTCCAGCACCTCGGGCATCTTCTTGCGCTGGTCGCGCGGCTTCAGCACCAGGAACATGCGGCCCGTGTAGCCGCCGCCGGTGAACGCGGTCACGTCCTGCACGTTGGGGTCGGCCTTGATGATACCGGCCACCTTCTCCGTCAGCTGCTGCATCGCTTCGGTGGAGGTGTCTTCCGCCGCTTCCACGGTCACGCGGATCTGGCCGATGTCCTCTTCGGGGAAGAAGCCCTTGGGGATGGTTACATACAGGATCACCGTGAGCGCGAAGGTGGCCAAGGCGATCAGCAGCACGATCTCGCGATGGCGCAGGGCCACGTCCAGCGAGCGCTCGTAGCCGTTGCGGACCTTGTGGAAAGCGCGCTCGAAGTGCTTGCCGATGAAGGTGGTCTCCTCGCTGTGCCCCGCCTTGTGCTCGGGCAGCAGGCGCGAGGCCAGCATCGGCACCAGCGTGAGCGACACCACCGCCGACACCAGGATCGACAGGCCGACGATCACCGCGAATTCGTGGAACAGCAGGCCGATCACGCCCGGCATGAAGAAGATCGGGATGAACACGGCCACCAGCGAGATCGAGATCGAGACGATGGTGAAGCCCATCTCGCGCGAGCCGTCCAGCGCGGCGCGCAGCGGCTTGCGGCCCATCTCGATGTGGCGCACGATGTTCTCCAGGACCACGATGGCGTCGTCGACCACCAGGCCCACCGCCAGCGTGATGCCGAGCAGGGACACGTTGTCCAGCGAGTAGCCCAGCCAGTACAGCAGCGAGAGCGCGCCGAGCAGCGAGATCGGCATCGTCACCGCCGGGATGAAGGTGGCCGACAGGCGGTGCAGGAACAGGAAGATCACCAGCACCACCAGGCCGACGGTCAGGCCCAGCGTGATGTTCACATCATGGATCGCCTCGCGGATCGAGTTCGAGCGGTCGTTCACCAGGTGGATCTGGATCGACTCCGGCAGCTGGGCCTTGAAGCGCGGGAGCAGCTTGCGCACCGCGTCCACCACCTGCACGGTGTTGGCGTCCGGCTGGCGCTGCACCAGCAGGGTGATGGAGCGCTCGCCGTTGTAGCTGCTGTAGGCCTTCACGGACAGGTAGCTGTCCTCCACCGTGGCCACGTCGCGCAGGCGCACTGGCTCGTTGTTGCGGGTGGCGACGATGATGTCCTTGAACTGGGCGGCGTTCATCAGCTGCGCGTTGCCCTGGATGGTCAGCGTCTGGCGCGGGCCATCGATGACACCCAGCGGCGCGTTCGAGTTGGCCGCGCGGATCGCCTGCGCCAGTTCGTCCATGGTCAGGTTACGCGCGTTCATCAGGTCGGCCTTGGCGCGCACCCGCACCGCAAAGCGTTTCTGGCCGTTGATGCTCACCTGCGCCACGCCGGGCAAGGTGGAGAGATTCGGCGCGATCAGGTTCTCGGCATAGTCGTTCAGCTCCGACAGGTTCATCGACGGAGAGGTCATCTGGATGAACAGCACCGGAGCGTCGGCCGGATTGACCTTGCGGTAGGACGGCAGGTCCGTCATCTCCTGCGGCAGCTGGCGCTGGGCGCCGAGCAGCGCGGCCTGCACGTCCACCGCCGCTTCGTTGACGTTGATGCTGGGGTCGAACTCCAGCGTCAGCGAGGTATTCCCCTGGGTGCTGGTGGAGGTGATGACGTTGATGCCGGCGATGGTGGAGAACTGCTTTTCGAGCGGCAGCGCCACCGAGGACGCCATGGTCTCCGGGCTGGCCCCGGCCAGGTTGGCGTTGACGTTGATGACCGGGGTGTTATAGCTCGGCAGCGCCGCGACCGGGATGCCGCTGTAGGCCAGCACGCCCGCGAGGATCAGCGTGATGGACAGCAGCACCACCATCACGGGACGCCGGATGCACAGTTCGGAGATATTCATTTACGCCGCACCTTTGCTCTTCGCCGGGCCGCCGGTGCTGGCCGCGGCACTGCCACCGCCCGTGCCACCGCTGCCGCCCTTGCGGCCACCGGCACCGCCGCCGGTTCCGGCGACGTGTACCTTGGAGCCGGGGCGCAGGTTCTGCTTGCCCTCGGTGATCACCTTCTCATCACCCTTCAGGCCCGTGACCGCGGCCTCCTGGCCGAAGGCGTACAGCTTCTGCACCGGCACCTGCGCGGCCGTCTGGTCCGGCTGCATCGCATACACGAAGGTGCCGCGCGCGCTGGTGACCACGGCCGACTGCGGGATCACCACCGCGTTCTTCAGTGTCTGCACGGTGACCCTGGCGTTCACGTACTGGCCCGGCCACAGGCGCGCGCCCGCGTTGTCGAATTCCGCCTTGACCTTGATGGTGCCGGCCACCGGGTCCACCGCATTGTCCACGAAACTGAGCTGGCCCAGCACCGGCTTGGCGTCGCCCACCGTGGCCTCGACCGGCACCCGGCCCGCGCGCTGCGCGGCCAGCAGATCGCCCAGCGCCGATTCCGGCAGCGTGAAGGCGACCGTGATCGGATCGAGCTGAGTGATGGTGGTGAGCGAGGTGGCAGGCTGCACCAGGCTGCCCGCGTAGACGTTGATGCCGCCCACCCGGCCACTCATCGGCGAACGGATGCTGGTGAAGCTGGCGCTCACGCGGCTCGACTGCGCGGCCGCGGCGTCGGCCTTGAGCACCGCGCGCGCCGAGTCGACCTGGCTCTTGAGCGAATCCACCTGGCTTTGCGCGATGAAGTGCTGCGCGAACAGGTCCTGCGCGCGCTTGTACTGGCGCTCCAGGTCCGCCAGCGTGGCTTCGTCCTTGGCCACCTGGGCCTGCGCCTTGTCCACGTTGGCCTGGTCGGTGCGGTCGTCCAGCGTGAACATCAGCTGGCCGGCCTTCACGAAGTCGCCTTCCTTGATGTGCACCTTGCGGATGGTGGCGGTGGTCTGCGGATGCAGATCCACGGTGCTGACCGGCGTCACGGTGCCGTTCGAGGCTTGCACGATCGGCACGTCGCGCACCTGCGGCGCCACCACGTTGACGACGGTCGGCCCCTGCTGGCCGCCCTTCCCTTTCGGGGCCGCGCCGGCGGCATGGTCCTCGCCCTTGCTCAGGTACCAGGCGGTGCCGCCTGCAATGGCAAGCGCGCCGATGACAACGCCGATGGTGTTCTTTTTCATGGTCTGGTTCTGGAAAGACTGTCTTTATTTTCCTGCGTAGTATTCGGGCAGGACCAGGGTGGCTTCGAGGCCGCCCTCGGGATGATTGGCCAGCACGATGCTGCCGCCGTGCTGTTCGGCGATATTGCGGGCGATGGTGAGGCCCAGGCCCGTGCCGCCGGATTCGCGCGAGCGCGAGGTCTCGACGCGGTAGAACGGTTCAAACACGCGGCCCAGTTCCGCAGCCGCAATGCCGGGGCCCTTGTCGCGGATGCGCACGCGCGCGCTGCCGGCCTGGCGCTCCACGGTGACGTGGGCCTCGCGGCCGTATTTGATCGCGTTGTCGATCAGGTTCGCAAAGCAGCGGCGCAGCGCCAGCGGGCGGCCCATCAGCGCCATGCCGGCGCGGCCGGACAGCGTGACCTTCTGGCCGCTGTCCGAGGCGTCGGTGCAGACCGAATCGAGCAGCGAGTCGAGGTCCAGCGCCTGCATGGTCTCGTTGGTGTCCATGCTGCGCGCCAGCTCCAGGCCTTCGCGCACCATCTCCTGCATGGCGGAGAGGTCGCCCTTCAGACGGTCCTGCAATTCCGGATCGCTCACCTTTTCCAGGCGCAAGCGCATGCGGGTAAGCGGAGTTTGCAGGTCGTGGGTGATGGCGGCCAGCATCTGGGTGCGCTGGAAGATGTACTGGCGGATGCGCGCCTGCATGGCGTTGAAGGCGGCGCTGGCCTGGCGGATCTCGCTGGTGCCGGTCAGCTCCAGCGGTGCGGCGTTGATGTCGTTGCCGAGGTCTTTCGCGGCCTGCGCCAGCTGCTTGAGGGGGCGGGTGGACATGCGCGCCACGAAGTAGGCCAGGCCCGCGATCGACACCAGGAACAGCGCGATGGTGTAGGTGTAGTCGGTTTCCGGCGTGTTGGGCGCGGGGCGCGGCGGCAGCACCTGCAGGCGCACCACATGGCCGTCGCGCAGGCGCACGTTCACGCTTTCGCAGGTGCCGGTCCAGCGGCTGGGGCCAAACAGGCTGCCCTGGTTCTGCGGGCGGTCGCACTCGGGCGGGCGCACGGAGATCGCCTCCAGCTGGAACTGCGGGCCGAGGCGGGCACCGAGCGCGCGCATGAATTTGGTGGGCGTGACGGAGGTCGGCAGGTGGGTGTTCACCGGCTCGATGCGGATGGCGGGCCGGTTGGCCACCGACAGGTAGGCCTGGCGCGAGCCGGCGGGCACGATATCGGCCGTCATGATCAGCTGCTCGGCGCGTTCCAGCGCGTGCCAGTCGCGGTAGGCCTCGATGGCGACCTGGCGCTCGCGCACCGCGATGGCCTGAGCCAGCGCGGCGGAGACCAGAATCCCGAGCAGGAGGGTCAGGAAGACGCGGCCCGTCATCGACCCGAAGAAGGCTTTCACGCGGCCGGCTCCACGGTCACCTGCCCGGCCAGCACGTAGCCGCCGTTGCGGACCGTCTTGATGATCTGCGGGACGCGCGCATCCTCGCCCAGCTTCTGGCGCAGGCGCGAGATCTGGATGTCGATCGAGCGGTCGAACGGGTCGGCGTCGCGGCCCTGCGTGAGATTGAGCAGCTGGTCGCGATTGAGCACGCGGTTCGGGTGTTCGAGGAACACGCGCAGCAGGCGGAACTCGGCGCCCGAGAGCATGATGACAATCCCGTCCGGGTTGACCAGGTGGCGCGCGGTCAGGTCCAGGGTCCAGCCGGAGAACTTCATCTGCTGCGCCTTTTCGGCCGGGCTGTTGGACGGCATCGCGTGGCTGCGGCGCAGCACACTGCGGATGCGCGCCAGCAGCTCGCGCGGCTCGAAGGGCTTGGGCAGGTAGTCGTCCGCGCCCATCTCCAGGCCAAGGATCCGGTCCAGCGGCTCGTTGCGGGCGGTGAGCATGATGACCGGGAGGGTCGAATTGGCGCGCAGCTTGCGGCACAGGGTCAGGCCGTCGTCCCCGGGCAGGTTCAAGTCCAGCACGATCAGGTCGGGGCGGGCTTCATCCAGCGTCTTCCACATGCCGGTGCCGTCGGCCGCCGCCAGGGTGCGGTAGCCGTTCGATTCCAGGTAGTCCGCCAGCAGGGTGCGGATGTCCCGGTCGTCGTCGACGATGAGAATAGTGGAGGGATTGTCCATAGCCGCACATTATCCCTGCTTCGCCGGGTGCCGGGTAGGCGGTTTGTATCGGCAAGTATATTGACCGTAAGTCGAAACAATCTGATACAAAGTCCGGCAGACGGGACACGTCGTATTCACACTCGGCGCCCAAGATACGTCTCATGCGCAGCGGCCTTCCGGCCCCGCACCACTCCTCCAAGGGAAAAGGAACCTGACATGAAGACCATTCGTCAATCGCTCGTCATCGGCCTGACCGCACTGGGCCTGGCCACCGCCACCTGCGCCGCACAGGCGCAGACCGACGGCCGTTACGCGCACGCCGCCAGCCAGCAGGAGCGCGCCGCCAAATTCGCGGAGCACTACGCCCAGCGCCAGGCCAAGCTGCATGACGCGCTGAAGCTGAGCTCCGCGCAGGAAGGCGCGTGGGCCACCTACCAGGCCGCGATCAAGCCGCAGGCCCCGGCCGCACGTCCGGACCGCGCTGCCTTCAAGGCCATGAGCGCACCGGAGCGCATGCAGGCGATGATCACGATGCAGCAGCAGCGCCTCGCCGCCGCCCAGCAGCGCCTGCCCGCAGTGACCGCGTTCTACAGCCAGCTGTCGGCAGAGCAGAAAGCGACGTTCGACAAGTTCAGCGCGCACCACGGCATGCGCGGCCGCTTCGGCCACGGGCGTGGTGGCCACGGCGGCGCTGAGGGCCAGGGCGCGTAAGGCACTGGCCGTACGCACGGCGCACGTGGCTTGGCCACGCGCGCCGCGATTTTGGACTTGGCGCCCCGCCGGATTGGCGGGGCGTTTTTTTCGATGGGCGCTGGCGATCGCAGGCCGCGCGCCGGCTGCCCGAACACGGACAGCGCCCAGTTTCGCCTGCGGCGGCGCTGACGCAACGGCATCGCCCGGTGGCTAAACAGCCACACCTTGCGTCAAGCGCAATCGTTTGTTCAACTTTTCAGCAACACGTGTCGGTCACGAAACTCGACTTTTTGTTGGGGTGGTGTATCCTCGTTTGTATCCGTGCGGCAACTTTTGAGGAAGAGTGGCCGGTTTCTTCGACAATAAAAAAGCGCCCGCACGCGGCGCGAGGGGAAGAGCATGAACACGTGTGTCTACGACAAGACGGACAAAGGGCGCGAGGAGATCGCGACCCGCAAATACCAGTTGCCGCCGCGGCTGCGCACCCTGCTAGTGATGATCGACGGGCGCAATCCGCTCGATACGGTGCTCAAGAATATCGCTGGGCTGGGGCTGAACGGCGAGAGCGTCAACCTATTGGTGGCCAACGAATACATCGAGCTGGTCAGCGGCGGCGAGGCGGCCAATGAGCCCGAGCACACGCCCGCCGCGGCGCGTCCGGCCCTGCGGCGCACAGCCAATGG